>NZ_JAAHHX010000160.1:0-4202 GCF_010672065.1 Moorena sp. SIO4A1
TGAGGACGTTGGCAAGAGAAGTGGCATTTCTTGCAACAATTTCCCGGGTCTGCCTGTAATGGTTTTGTCTCAGGTGATGATCAGGATTTAGATCGATTGTTTGTCCAGTTAAGTCAACAAAATGTGATTGGACTTAAGTTGCTAAAAGCTCCTCCAACAATAGGTAAAGGTAGCGTATTTGCCGTAATCCTGAAAGCAGCTATACCAGTAGCCTTATGGTTAAGACAGAATTTATCCAAAAATTGCCAAGAGCAGGTTGATGGACTAATCAACTGCTGCTGTATTCATGAACTACCTGAAGCCGTCAAAAAGAAACGATTAGAGGATTTACCTATGCCTCCAGATACTCACATTGGACACCATCTTTCCTTATTATGGGAAGACCCCTATCGCGTGCCCCCTAGTATCGAGTACTCTATGTGATATGAATAATTGGAAAATATTTCAAGGCACTGGTAAACCTATTGATGGGGAAATTGATGAGCTATTACCCCCTCCACCGAGTTGGCGTCAGTTTGATGGGAATATCAACAAGGCGCAACGACGGGGTGCTACGTTTCAGGCTCGTTCTGAAGAAATTGATTTAGTCAATGCAGCCCTTTACCTGCGTCGTCCTTTATTAGTAACCGGAAAACCAGGTTCTGGAAAAACATCCTTAGCTTATGCGGTTGCCTATGAGTTAAAATTAGGTGAAGTGTTATACTGGCCGATTACAACCAGGAAAACGTTGAAGGATGGTCTTTATGCCTATGATGCCATCGGTCGTCTACAGGATGCTCAGCAACAGGATAAGACTAATCAGGATAATCTCAAAGAAATTGGGAACTATATTAAACTCGGACCGTTGGGTACAGCACTCTTACCATCAGATAAGCCGCGAGCGCTACTGATTGATGAAATTGATAAAAGTGATATAGACTTGCCTAATGATTTGCTGCATGTGTTTGAAGAGGGGGAATTTGAAATACCCGAATTAGTTCGGATTTCAGAAAAGTTGGAAACAGTGGCAGTAGGAACCGCTTATAAAGATGAAAATGAGCCAACTGCTAAAGATATCAAAGTAGATATTACAGAAGGACGAATACGCTGTAAAGCGTTTCCCTTAGTAATTCTCACTAGCAATGGAGAACGAGACTTTCCGCCCCCCTTCTTGCGACGCTGTCTGCGGCTGAATATAAAGGAACCCAGTGATGTAGAGTTAGAGAAAATTGTGACAGCTCATTTGGGTACAGAGCCGGAGATTACCAAACAGGCTCCGGAGTTAATTAAGCAATTTCTGAAAAAACGTAGTAATGGAGATTTAGCAACCGATCAACTCCTGAATGCTATTTACTTGATGACTCGCGAATCGGCACCCACTGGTCAAGAAAAAGAACAATTGATTGAACAATTGCTCAAGAATCTAAGTAGTACTGAGGGTGAATGATGCAGCCAGAAATCAGCTCTGTTGGTATTACTAAACTGAATGTCCGGTTAAAACAGGCTGAAATCAACCTGGATGCTGAACAAATTGCCGATATCCTCTGGTTAGCGGTTCAGATTGATAAGGTTGAGGAAACTTCCTCTCCTGAAACACCAGTTAAACAGCGTCAAACGTTTATTGACAGCAACCGGAAAACACCTGCATCTCCATCACCTACTGCCTCTGCTCATCTTCCCTCTTTCTCACCCCATAAGTCAAAAGATAAAACGGTATCTGAAGGCATTCCCTTTCAAGCACCTGCTGCTCCAGCATTACGCCAAACTCTAGCGTTAGCAAGGGCATTGCGTCCCCTGATGCGGAAAGTTCCTTCTCAAACTAAAACGGTTATTGATGAAGAGGAAACCGTTACCCAGATTGTCGAAAAAAAGATTTGGACACCCATACTCAAGCCAGCACCGGAACGGTGGTTGGATTTAGCCCTGGTGGTGGAGGAATCCCGTTCCACAGTAATTTGGAAAGAAATAATCGCTGAGTTTCAGAGACTGACTGAACTCCAAGGCGCTTTTCGATATGTTCGCACTTGGGGCTTAAAAACTAATCATGATGGGGAAATCGAGCTATTTCCCAAGGGTAACTTCTCAGCAAATAAGCAACGTTTCTGTAGTCCAAAGGAATTATTAGACCCTGCAGGTAGGCGCTTAATCCTGTTAATTAGTGATTGCATATCTCCAATCTGGCGTCAAAGTAAAATCCATGACCTCGTGAAACTCTGGTCTAATGCAGGCTCCCTAGCAATTGTACAACTCTTGCCAGAACGGTTGTGGGGACGAACTGCATTAGGTGCTGGCTTTCCCATTCAATTAAGTGCTTTAGTCCCAGGCGTTGCCAATAGTAAACTAGTAGTTGATGGATTACCTGTTTGGACAGAGGTCGATCGTGCCAACAGTTTAAAGTTACCTGTGGTTACCTTAGAACCTGATTCTCTCAAACAATGGTCGCGAGTGGTGGCTGGAGTAGGGAATACCCAAACCGCTGGGATTTTATTGGAGTTATCTTTAATCGCTTCTTTACCCGAAGTTTCATCAACAGCTCACGATCAACTATCTGCGGTAGACTTGGTGAAGCGATTTCGGACAACAGCATCCCCTACAGCAAGACGTTTAGCGGGATTGATGGCAGCAGTTCCTGTGAGTTTGCCGGTCGTTGATCTTATCCAAGCAACTCTGCTGCCAGAGTCGATGCAGGTTCATGTTGCTGAAGTCTTCATGAGTGGTCTTTTACAACCCGTTTCCTCTCAAGGGGAGATAGTTCAGTATGAGTTTGTCGAGGGGGTTAGGGAGTTACTGTTAGATTCGGTTATCACTCCTGATGTTGAGACAGTACTGGAGACAGTTTCTCAGTATATTGCCAACAAACTCGGTATATCCATTAAGAATTTTATGGCTTTGCTGTCTGCCGATTCTAAGTGGGATCAAGCTACTAAACAGCAGATAATGCCTTTTGCCCAGATTACTACTCAGGTTTTGTATAGTTTGGGAGGAGAGTATGCAGCGTTAGCTGAAGACTTGGAACGAAGTTCTAGTCAGTCTTCAGATGCATCAACTATTCCCCAACGTCCACCCCTGCCAACCTTTGAATGTGAGGTGGTCATTGGTCTTGGAGGAAGGACAGAAGCATCCCCAGACATTGAGCTAGAACCGTTTGATTTTGAAGTGGCAACTATTGAGTTGAAACAAACAGGCTGGTTCAGAAGAAAACTAGAACCCATCATCCACCGTCACCAGCACCAAGCTTATGGTTTTAGCCAAGACTTAGGGAATGGAGTTGAGCTAGAGATGGTTGCGATTCCTAAAGGGAGCTTTATCATGGGTTCCCCAGAAACCGAAGAGGGGCATAAAAAAAATGAAAGTCCCCAGCATCAAGTCACCGTTAAATCCTTCTTCATGGGCAAATACCCAGTGACCCAAGCCCAATGGCAAGCCGTCGCCGCCCTACCCCAAGTCAATAGAAAACTTGACCCCAATCCATCCCGTTTTAACGGGAAATACCGACCTGTAGAGCGAGTCTCCTGGGATGATGCGGTGGAGTTTTGTGAGCGGCTGTCCCAGTATACGAAACGCCCTTATCGCTTGCCCAGTGAAGCCGAGTGGGAGTATGCATGTCGAGCAGGTACAACGACTCCGTTTCATTTTGGCGAGACCATTACAACTGACCTAGCTAACTATGATAGCAACTATGACTATAGTTATGGCTTTGGTTCCAAAGGCAAATCTGTTCAGGAAACAACCCCAGTCGGTCGTTTTGACGTAGCCAATAACTTTGGACTCTACGATATGCATGGGAATGTGTGGGAGTGGTGTGCAGACCATTGGCACTCAAACTATAAAGGTGCGCCAAGAGATGGCAGTGTCTGGCAAGATGAGCCAAATATTAATAATGATAATTATAATAAGCACCGGCTTTTGCGGGGGGGTTGTTGGGTCGGCAACCCTGAGCACTGCCGTTCTGGGTCTCGCCACAACTCTGATCCTGCCCTCAGGCACTACGTCAACATTATTGGTTTTCGTGTGGTGTGTGGGTGTGCGTGGATTCGGTAACCCTTTTGCCTGTTTCCCTTTTGCCCTTTGCCCTATTTTCCCTTTTCCCTTTGTGGAACTGGCATCTTGCCAGTGGCTGTTGAATAGTCCCTGTGTAGAACTGGCATCTTGCCAGTGGCTGTTGAATAGTCCCTGTGTAGAACTGGCATCTTGCCAGTGCCCGGAATAAGCCTTGTGTAGAA
>NZ_JAAHHX010000161.1:0-4139 GCF_010672065.1 Moorena sp. SIO4A1
ACTCCCTACTCCCTACTCCCTACTCCCTACTCCCTACTCCCTACTCCCTACTCCCTACTCCCTACTCCCTACTCCCTACTCCCTACTCCCTACTCCCTACTCCCTACTCCCTACTCCCTACTCCCTACTCCCTTTCCTCAAGGACCAATGACTAATGACAACTAAAACCCTTGTCATCGTAACCAGTATTGCACCAGGAAATATTAATAAGCAACAAGCAGCTATTAATAGTTGGCTTAATCTAGGATTTGAGGTTGTTTCTTTAAATATTATAGAAGAGATTGAGAAACTCCAGCCTTTATATCAAGACATTAAATTTCACAGAGTATTTCGGGATGGACGAGAGCATTATGGTAAGCCTTATGTTTACATTGATGACCTCTTATCCTATTTGCGTGAGTACGGTAGCCAAATCTGTGGAATTGTTAACGCAGATATTATCTTAAAAGCTGAGCAGGATTTTACAGAATTTATTCGAGAGCAAACTCAAAACTCTATCCTGCTCGCTTCACGAGTCGATGTTGATACTGCTGAATCAATCAACGGTGAGATTTACGATGTTGGGGTTGATGTGTTCTTTTTTGAAAAAGAACTGCTGGAAAAATTCCCATCCTCTGACTTTTGCCTTGGTATTCCCTTTTGGGATTTCTGGGTACCAGTGATTGCTTGGCAACAGGGGTTAACCATAAAAGACTTAGTGTCTCCCGTTGCCTATCATGTCAAGCACTCCACCAACTATAGCTACGAAATTTGGCAAAAATCAGCCCTTAATTTTACCAAACTATTTGCTCCAGCTCGGTATCCTTCTTATCAAGAAAAAGCTGATATCAACAAAGTTGATTATGACTTAATTGGTCACATCGATAACTATATCGTTCAGCAATTCTTGACAATTTATCAAAACAGTAAACAACCGATTATATATAAACCCAGATTACCTGATGCTCAGAATCCGGTCTATAGCCATACCAATACTAAAAATCATGATTATAATTCCTTGGTTTGGTTAGCCTGGACCTGTTATCATTCTGGGAATTTCACCACTATGGCTGAGCAGTTAAAAAACTCCCTAAGCATTACCCCTTATCAACCAACCGAAACTATTTCCGATTGGATAGAGCAGTTTACAACATTTTCAGCGGCTTATGGTTCTCCATTCAATTCTTATCCATTCAGTAACCTACCGGAATGGCAAGAGCTAATACGCTCTACTCTGCTTAATCAACCATTTAGTACCTATAAATGGAAACCCAAAGTATCCATCATCACATCAGTCTTTAAAGGGGATAAGTATATTGAACACTTCCTCAAGGATATTAGCCAGCAGACGGTTTTTGCTGAATGTGAATTACTATTGGTCAATCCCAATTCTCCGGGAAATGAAGAGCCTGTGATTAAAAAGTATATGACCAGGTATCCCAATATTATCTATATAAAATTGGATGAAGACCCAGGGCTGTATGAAGTTTGGAACATGAGCATTCGACTAGCCCGTGGTCACTATATTACCAACGCTAATCTGGATGACCGCAGAGCTCCCAGACATATCGAAGAACATATGAGAGCTTTGGATGAGCATCCTGATGTGGACGTAGTTTGCGCTCCTCTGAAAGTTACGATGCAACCCAATGAAACCTGGGATAATAATACGGCTCATGCTGTCTGGTATGTGGGATTTCCGGAGTATTTTGGAACCGAAGACTTTTTTCAAGAAAAGTGGTGGGCTGAAGGGGAGGAAAAAGGTAAAATAGGCTCCCAAAATCTTCCCCATTGTATGCCGGTCTGGCGGAAGAGTGTCCATGAAAAAAATGGCTATTTCGATGAAATTGAGTATGGCGCGAGTGCTGATTGGGAATTTTGGTTACGTTGTTCAACTAACGGGTCTAAATTCATGCTGTTGAGGGAACCTTTAGGAATTTACCTAGAAGACCCTCAATCCTATAACAGGCGGTTTGAATCAACGGTTGATTTTGAGAAAAAAATTTTACAGGAGTATTATGTACCGCTAACTGAGAAATCCAATGGTAATGGAAGCCTTGATGTCTCCCAAACTGAAGAGCAGGATTCAGGGTTTGAAGACTCTGGGGATTATCCGAAAAAACTCAATCTTGCTTCTGCTTTACAGTATCATTACGGGGAGCATCGCTCTGGATGGTCTTATGCGATGAATAGCTTGAAAGCGTTACATAATGATGCTGGAATCTTGGTGGATGGCTTCATAGAAAAGAAATTTGCCTGGGGTTCCGATCCTGGAGATTGTAACAACACCCCAACTGCTTATACAGAGCCTTGGATTGGATTCATCCATTGCCCTCCCTATGCCCCTAAATGGTTTCAAGAACACCTGTCACCTCAGAGAATATTTGCAAGTCAGTTGTGGCAAGAGAGTATTAAGTATTGTCAAGGTCTATTTTGTTTATCTGAAGACTCTCGTCGATGGCTCCAAAAGCAGCTAGATGTGCCGATTGTCAGCATCATCCATCCTACGGAAACCCCAGATGTCAAGTTTTCGATGGATAAGTTTTTGGCAAATCCTGAGCCAACTATTATCCAAATTGGAATTTGGTTGCGGAAGATGCACTCTATCTACTATTTACCGGTAAAAAACTACAAAAAGGTGGTGTTACGTAAACCCTATTCTGGGGAGATGTTACACACTGAAAAACAAGTATTTAATTTACAGCCCAATTACAGTTATGTGCAGATAGTTGATTATTTGCCCAATGATGAGTATGATGAAGTCTTGTCAAAGAATATTGCTTATTTGGAGTTGTATGACACCAGTGCCAATAACGCGATCATTGAGTGTATCGTCAGAAATACTCCGGTTTTAGTCAATCCGCTGCCAGCTGTAAAAGAGTATTTGGGCGAAGACTATCCCCTTTACTTCCAGTCTAGACAAGAAGCAGCAGCCAAAGCTGAGGATTTTGCCTTAATTGAGGAAACCCACCACTACCTGCAGCAGCACCCGATTAAAGAAAAGCTGAGCAACGATTATTTTTTAAAATCCATTGTCAAATCGGACATCTATCAACAGTTATCATGAGAATATCCCACAAGCATAAGTTTGTATTCCTCAGCAAACCTAAGTGTGCTAGTACTAGTATTCGTAAGGCATTGGATCCTTACACCGATGTTTGGAGTACGGATCAGAAGCGACATTACCATCACCATGTTCCAGCATCTCTGTTAAAGCAGCATTTTGAGCGTATGGGTTGGAACTGGAACAGCTACTTCAAGTTTATTAGTATCCGAAACCCTTGGGATATGCTGGTTTCTCTGTACTTTTATGCTAAGCCAGATCACCGAGGTATTTATTGGTGGGAAAAACCAAGAGTAGTCAGTGTATCCCAAGACATTATCGAAAAATACCCCTATAACCCAAACACCAGGATGCCATTCAAGCAGTGGATTAAGACAGGAAAATCCTGGGACTTGAAGCAGCAACAATTTCTAGATGATTTGTATAGCTATACTCTTCCTTACTATGTTCTTGATGATCATAATAACTTCCTTGTTGATTATGTTATCCGTGTTGAACACCTAGAGGAAGACTTAGATTTTGTAGCTTCAAAGCTAGGACTACCTCTAGATTCTTTGAAGATAAATACTAGCAAGCATGACCACTATAGCCAGTATTATGATAGCGAATCCAAAGCAATAGTCTCCGAAATGTTTGAGTATGATATCAACTACGGAAAGTATTCTTTTTAAACTAGGGAATAGGGAATAGGGAATAGGGAATAGGGAATAGGGAATAGGGAATAGGGAACAGGGAGCAGGGAGCAGGGAACAGGGAACAGGGAACAGGGAATAAAATTTAGATGTACCTCACGCTTACTAGGAAACGCTAGATAATTTTTGAGTGCTCAGTGCTCAGTTATCAGTGCTAATTTTTGAGTGTTGAACTATAAAATATAGTGTTGATAAGACCTATAAGATACAGTCAAATTTATTACTCCTACTCCCTACTCCCTACTCCCTACTCCCTACTCCCTACTCCCTACTCCCTATTCCCTACTCCCTACTCCCTACTCCCTACTCCCTACTCCCTACTCCCTACTCCCTACTCCCTACTCCCTACTCCCTACTCCCTACTCCCTAAAACCCAGGACTTTTTCCCCGCTCGCTAGAGCCTA
>NZ_JAAHHX010000162.1:0-4126 GCF_010672065.1 Moorena sp. SIO4A1
CGGTCAATAACCAGCTTGGCAGATTAGTCCTGATTATGTTGCTCGATCCTGTGCTAGGCATGATCCATAACATGATCCATAGTTAGTATGGATCATCAAATGAAGTACCGACATTTGCTTCTAGCCACTTAGCGATCGCATTTTGGCTTTCTTGGTCTGTTGCTAACCTTTCCCCCCATCCAAGAAAACAGTTGTGCAATTTGATCACTATGAATAGCTCTGGCTATAGCTTCCGATATCCACAGCGGTTCCCTCACTTAGCCAGCTCCCTCAACGCATTTTCATACCTCTTGCTGACTTTCTGATAAGCTGCCATTACCGTATGAAGCTTCCCCCACCTGGTTATCACCGTTCGCGTAGCGTGGCGATAGCCAGGTGGGGGTGTCCTATGCTAATCATGAGCTACGAAGCGCCCACAGATCACACAAACAAGCCCAGCTTCTAGGCGATCGTCCAGACCTTTTGCTGGGACGACCCTCGTTGCCATTTCTGCGAACGAGTTTAAACACGCCTCTAGCACCGATATTGTAAGCACCGTTAAGATCAGCATTGAATCGCTTACCTGAAGAGAAAGTTGCTAGGGCATAATTCTTCGAGTCACGTTTGACCTTGCCGGAACCATCAAAGCCAAGTTTGGAGGTGTAAGCCGCCACAACCTCTACCACTTTGCCGCCCAATTCAGCCCACTTCATTTCAGTAAAATCGCGAATTTTTGCCTTAAGCCACCCATGAAAGCGTTGACGGAGGTTAGACCGCTTATGTCCACCTTTTGCCTTCCATCCTTTAAGGTTCTCAAATACGATTGCTTCAGAATTGAATTTTTTAGCAATCTCAACAATTCGCTTAGAAACTACATGGCCAATTTGATTATTGATTCTTCGGCATTTTTGATAAGTTTTAGAGCAGAACCCTTTATGGAGTTTTCCGCCCTTGCCCATGGTCAATGATGCCCGCATAGATACGGATTTTAGTCGCTTATCCCGACGGTCTATGTCTCTCCCAGGGTGGATAAACTCCCTGTGGATTACAGTGCCGCTGTGGGTCACGACCGCTATAGTCGCAGTAGTATTAATTCCTAGATCTACCGCAGTTACATTAGCCTCTGGTTTCCGCTTTTCTGGCTTACAACTAAACGGAACTGACAGATGACAAACTCTTTCATTAAAAATTAAAGACGGTGACAGCATTTTGTTGCTTGCCACTTGATGTCTTTCTCTTAGACCGGTAATTTGAACGTTAGTCCAAACCCAATCTGAACCATTGAATACTTTGATCTCAACCTGTTCGCGCAGCGTCGGCTTCGCCGAATCAAAACCGTAAAGTTTATAACATTGACCCTTGTATAAAGCCGGATAACAACCAGCGTCAGCATTTAGCCGTGGAGGTTTAGTGTCTCTCCTTTTTCGCGTACCCGATTGCCATTCGTTATACCGGGTCACGAAACTACTAACCTGACCAGCAGCAAAAGCAATCGCAGCTCGACGGTAATAGCTTGGAAATTTGTAAAAAGCTTTGTTGAACTGGGGGTATTTTATATTAGGACGTTTAGCCGTTTCATGCATTAACCGCTCAACAGCAGGAGTTAGCTGATTGGCCGTAGGCCACGCTACGCGATCGGCTGTTAAAGATCCTAGTTGTGCCCAATGGGTGTAAATGATGCCAACCAAAAACCGACAAGCACGGCGGTATATCTTAACCGTTTCTCCAAAAAATACTTTTTGATCTGGAGTCGGGTTAAGTTGCCACTTATCGGTTCTTATGATTTTGGTCGGCGTTTTCACTGTTTTACAAACTCGGTTACAACTAATATTTTAACTTACATAAAATAAAATGACAATCGACAATTACTGTTCCCGGCTTTTGAATACTTGGATCAGCGTGGACTAACCCCCACCTGAACGTTCGCGTAGCGTGGCCTGCGGCCAGGTGGGGGAATGCGTCTCACGGCTTGTTCAAACTCAGGGTCTTTCGTGGTGATTTCAACACCATCAGCAGTTTTTGTGATAAATACAGTATCTCCTTGGCCGTTCGGCCACGCTACGCGAACACCAACATTCAGCTGTTGTAGAATCTCTTCAGGTAGGGTTATGCCTAGGTAATTACCAATTTTATTAATTTTGAGCTTGTACATATTGCAAAGGGAGTTGGGAGTCGGGAGTCGGGAGCGGTGCGACCCGTGGCGAATTTAATTACGGGTCAAGCGCACTCCCTGGGAGTCGGGAGTCGGGGGTCGGAAGAGGGAAAACAATCCTGTATACCTAGGGTGCGACCCAAGGCCGCGAGCAATCCCTCGCGGCCTTGGAGGTGCGCGCCTGATAGTTATGGAAACCCCCTCAGCTCCTAATCTATACTTCCAGTGCTAGAAAGTCTTTGGAAAGAATATTTTGGTTTATGCATAATTCTTCTAATCCTCGGTGATAGTTATTATAGATGACGAAATACTGGTAAAACAACGAAATAAAAAGAGTTGAGTAGGCATCTTGCCCCAAGAAAAAAATTTAGATTTGGCTAGATATCACTTCTAAAAAACTCTTAAAACCATCCCATTATCAAGTTATTTCGAATAATCCATAAACTCTAAAACAATTAAGCACTCACAGAGTATTAATTACTTACTTTCAGTCTCTGTCAGGCTTACATTGTAATAGTTTTAGTTTTTGGACTCTGTAATTAAGTTTGTGCATCAATTTACAATCAACAGGGAGAAGAAGATATGGCTACTTATTATCCTGATAACTTTGACAACACCATTTATGGCACCTCTGGTAATGACTCTCTTTATGGTTATGGAGGCAGTGACACTATGTATGGTGGCTCTGGCAATGACATGCTAATTGGTGGTTTTGGCAATGACTACCTGAGTGGTGGCTCTGGCAATGACTATCTGAGTGGTGATATAGGCAGTGACACTATGTATGGTGGCTCTGGCAATGATATTTACGTGTTTGATGATCTTGGAGATGTAATTGTCGAAAACGTCAATAGCGGTATTGATACTGTCTACACCAACCTAAACTATACTTTGGGAGATAACCTGGAAAACTTAATCCTGATTGCAAATGTTCACTTTGGTTATGGTAATAGCCTTAACAATAGGATCGATGGTAACAGTTTTCACAACGACCTTTGGGGTAAATCAGGTAATGATAGCTTGCATGGCAATGCTGGTAATGATGCTCTTCGTGGTGATTTAGGCAATGACTACCTCAATGGTGGTTCTGATAATGACTACTTGTTTGGTGGCTATAACCATGACGTCCTGATCGGTGGGTCTGGTAATGACTATCTCAAAGGTTATGAAGTTAATGGTTACTGGGAACGGGACGTCCTAACTGGTGGTATTGGTGCTGATACCTTTGTCTTAGGTAATAAGAGTTCAAATACCATAGCGTACTCTGGTGATGGTGGTTATGGATACGCTACAATTACAGACTTTAATAGTGCACAAGGTGATAAAGTTCGGCTAGGCGGTAGTATAGGTGGTTACACTATGAATTACAGTAATGTTGGTGGAAGCTTAGCACTAGATACAAACCTGTATTACCAGAATGACTTAATTGCCGTTTTCTATGATAATACTAGCTTTAATCTTGCTAATGATGCAATATTTTAGCGGGAGCAGGTCTTGCGTTGCAGAACATTTGTACTATGTCCCATTAGAGCAAGCTTAAACCCATCAGGGGGCTATAGATAATGTACAAATATTCATAAGTCACATGCTCCCCCTATTACCTATTACCTATTACCTATTACCTATTCCCTATTACCTATTACCTATTACCTATTACCCAGATAAGCGTACAAATGTTCTGCATAAGTGACATGCTCCCTATTTTAGCTTCCATAGGATTAAAACGTGTTGCTGATGTGAAGTATGAAATAGATACAGCAAATTCTTGGGTTTTAGCCAGCAGGGAGAAGCTCAGAGGGCGTCATTGCTTAATAACGGAATGATTTTAATAGTTTTGTGGAATGGACATCTTGCCTGTTTCCTGTTTCTTGCTCCCTACTCCCTGCTCCCTAAAAACCTATAAAGAAAGTACCTAACAGTAATTGTAAACTCCTGTATTGTATCTTGGAAAATAGATTTGATTAAATTGCATTTTAGTGGTATACTATTTAATTA
>NZ_JAAHHX010000163.1:0-4033 GCF_010672065.1 Moorena sp. SIO4A1
CACAAATCTCTGAGCATCCTCACGCCAGTGTTAGACCCCAATCATCCCAGTATTCGCAATGCCCGGAAGGGGCTAACTGTGCTCTACGGTCGAATCGGGAATCGGGAATCGGGAATCGGGAGTAGGGCATCGGTGACAACTTAAGCCTGTATGCCAATTGTCAAGGGGGTTGAGGAAAAAGGCTTGAAGAAAAACTCAGACTGACCCTTTTGTCGGTCAGGAAAAGGAGCAACAATAAGTTTGACCTTGGGTTTTCGCTGCTGTTTGACGATACCTAAATCCTGATTCTCTGGGGCAGCAAAATACTTAACTGGGTCAGAAGCTAATCCTTTGTCATGAGCAACATAAAAATGATAGAGACCTCGATAAATCATCTCTAAAGAGATGCGGTCAAAGGGTAAAGAAAGCTCCGAGGCTACAGCATCACCTAAATCCACTAAAACCGCATAAAAAAGCCACGTCCCCCAAATCTGTAACTTAACTCCATTAAGAGAACCAGTCCATAAATAACTTAACCCTAAAAGTCGTTTAACTGTATTAAAAGCCTCTTCAATCCGCCAACGCCGTCCATACAAATCAGCGACGACATAGGGAGGTAAAATCATCGGGTCAAGCACACTCGTTAAATAAGAATGCCAAGTTTTGCCTGAGCGCACTTCAATTAAACGTAAAGTCACAAACGGAGTTTTTTTAGTTCCAGAACCCATCCGAATCAGACGGTCACGAAGACTATAACTATCACTGAAGACTTGCTTAACTTCAAGGGAAGCTCCCTTCTTTAAACGGGTAATAAAATGAATCCCTCGGTCAATTAACTGCTGCCAAAAGTAAAAGTGATAAAAGCCTCGATCTAGTAACAGCAAAGTTTTAGCCCTTACTAAATTCAACAGATTCGACTCCAATTTGGTGTCAGAAGCTCTGGGATTTTCCTCAAACCAAATCTCAACCGGAAGCCGTGTCTTTACATCCACCACTACTCCCATCTTGCCGGCTAACTGTCCTTGGGGTATGTCTGCCAAGCTTTTTAGCTTCCGAAACAAGGCTTCTAAAGTGGAATTATCGGCAATCCAAATTCTCTCAAACTTAGATAGAGTAAACTGAACACTTTCTGGCAGAGGACGGCACTTTCTTGAGTCCCAAACCTTTCTTAATTCTGGCAGCAACTCCTTAAAAACTCTCTCAAATAATTGAGCCGGAAAGGTCAAAAATCTCTGAGAAATTGCTTGTTGACTCACCTGAGTGGGTGAACACCACAAAAAGCCTTCTCTTGTTAAGATTCGGTTAAGTTCTCTGACCCCAGCTACATCTCGCCACAGTAAAGTTAACACGGCAGCTACCATCAAGGGCAGGTTAAGAATCCGGTCTCTTAATCCCAGTTTACGATAGTATCCCTCTTGGGCTATGATGGCCGGTTTCACCAACGATTCTAGCTTAGCAGCTATTGCTGAGTCCTCTACTAGAGGACGTTGGGTCTTTTTCGCATGGTCTCGGTGGGTTTTTCGGTGGCCGCTCATCAGGATTCACCATGGCTCAATTACTTGTCTGTTCTGAGTTTCACACGACTCGAACCCTGAGGCAATCCCCCCTCTTGACAAAAGGCTTTTTCTCTTAACTTGTCACCAATGGACACGCTACGGAGAAAAACTCAACGGAATTAGGATTACAAAGTTCCTCCCCTTTGTAATGGATTTCCCAAACAGTTCCCGGTGAAAAGTACCACCCTAAAAGTTCAAAGAATGGTTATCAGGAACGAAATAACTCTCATATGTACTCTCAGTAAGGTCGATTACTGAGTAGGTAGTTAGTCGCATGTCATATGAGGGCAAGATTGAGTCAGAAGCCAAAGCCTAGGGTAATGCCCAGGATATGCTGACGGACTCACGTTATAGGAAAAGATGTAGTTGTAAGTAGCAATGAAAATGTCTAAAACTCGGGGGTTCGCCCCACAGTCGGAATGGAAGAAAGTCAACTGGCGGAAGCTAGAAAAGACTGTCTTTAAGTTGCAAAAACGAATATATCAAGCCTCTCAACGTGGTGATGTCCGCGTGGTAAGAAAGTTGCAAAAGACTCTGATAAAGTCCTGGTCGGCCAAGATGATTGCGGTCAGACGGGTAACCCAGGAGAACAAAGGGAAGAAGACAGCTGGAGTAGATGGGGTCAAATCATTAACACCAAAACAACGGCTTACTTTAGTCTCCAACCTAAAAGTTTCTAAGAAAGCCCAACCAACCAGAAGGGTATGGATTCCTAAACCTGGACGGACGGAAAGCGACCATTGGGTATCCCAACCATGTATGACCGCGCTCTCCAGGCACTTGCCAAACAGGCATTAGAACCTGAATGGGAAGCAAAATTTGAACCCAACTCCTATGGGTTCAGACCAGGACGCTCATGTCATGATGCCATCGAAGCAATATTCAATAGCATCAAACAAAAGCCCAAATGGGTACTTGATGCTGACATAGCCAAATGCTTCGATAAAATCAATCACGATGCACTTCTAACTAAACTGAATACCTATCCATCCATGAGACGCTTAATAAAGTCCTGGCTAAAAGCCGGTGTGATGGATAATGGGACATTCTCACCTACAGAAGAGGGCACCCCTCAGGGTGGAGTTATCTCTCCACTAAGCGCGAATATAGCCCTCCACGGAATGGAACAGGCCATATGGGATTACGCAAATTCTGTAAAAGGCAAGAAAACCCACTATAAAAAGGGACTAGCTCTAATCAGATATGCCGACGATTTTGTCATCCTACACCAAGACCAAAAAGTGGTAGAAGAATACCAAGAAGTCATCAATAATTGGCTACATGACATGGGTCTGGAATTAAAGCCTAGCAAAACCAAAATGACCTATACCTTTAACGGATTTGAATTCCTTGGATTTAATATCCGTCAGTACAAAGTAGGCAAAAACCACTCTAAACAAGGCTTTAAAACCATCATCAAACCATCTAAGGATGCAATTCTAGAACATTTCGAGCGGCTTTCAAAAGTCATCGACAAACATAAAGCCGCTCCTCAAGAGGCTTTAATCAAACACCTCAAACCTATTATACGCGGATGGTGCAACTACTACAGAGGAGTCTGTAGCAAAGAAACCTTCCAAGATTTAGGTTACATGCTCTGGAACAAACTCCAAAGATGGGGATATAGAAGACACCCAAAGAAAACCAAAACCTGGGTAAACAAGAAATATTGGGGAACCATCGGAGAGGATAATTGGATATTCATGGCAGATGAGGATAATTACCTCCCAAAACATGCCAAAACTGAAATAATAAGGCATAAAAAAATCCAAGATACCAGAAGTCCCTACGATGGAGACCTAATCTATTGGAGCACCAGAATGAGAGAACATCCTGAAATGCCAGCTCAATCGGGAAGGCTTTTGAGAAAGCAAAAAGGGAAATGCGCTCATTGTGGTCTTACCTTCAGACCTGGGGATTCAATGGAAATGCATCACATACTACCACGCGCACTGGGTGGAAATAACAAGGATGAAAATCTGGAATTACTACACCTAACCTGCCACGATGCCAAACACGGGAAAAAAAGTCAACGCCTTAGAGTTAGATGAAAACCCGTTTTAGAGGTACCAGCGACAATGGTTCCTATGATGAGGAGCCGTATGATGCGAAAGTGTCACGTACGGTTTTGAAGACGAGTCAGTGGGGTGACTCACTGACTTAGTTTAATTGCCCCGGATAATACCGGGCATCGACTCTAACAGCTTTGACACTCCCGCAGTGGTATGATCTGTTTAAATCTCTAAGTAGATCCTATCGGACTTGAAGGGAAGTGGCACGGTTTCAACTTGGTACTTCGCCACCTTGTAGAATCCCCCGTGCGAGCAATCCCTCGCACGGGGGCTAGCCACTGTTGACGATTTTCTCCAAATATCTTGCAGTATCTACAAAAATATGTTATACTTTGATGAGGAATCTAGTGTCATTGAAAACATTCTGTAACTTGAATTGAAGCCGAAAACCAAAGCTTTAATGATAGTGGTTGCGTTTTCTATTAA
>NZ_JAAHHX010000164.1:0-3943 GCF_010672065.1 Moorena sp. SIO4A1
CATCAGTTATCTCAAAATAGGTCTACGCTGGCTCAAGGGGGTTCACGAACATTGGACGCCAATTGTTAACCCCTGTGTTCAAGTTACCCCGCGACCCGCAACCAAGCTTTGCTTCTTTGAAGGCTGATCCGCATTACTACGACCGAATCTGGTTTACTCGTATTCCCTCTAAGCACTGCACCCCTTGATGACTGCCATTTTCCAAGATGTGTCAGGCAGTCAGCATCATCACAACCGACCGTTATGGTCGTTCTGTTGCTGAGGTGTGGAACAGCGGCGGTTTAGTTAAAAGCCGTCTTGTTCACTTGGGATTGGTTTATCCCTATGAGCAGTACAAGTCAGATTGTCCCAGTTGGGATATTGTTAAGCGGGGTGAGGAGTATGCGATCGCACTTATTTCCCAACAACTCTAATATTTATCGGGCACCGACAGAAATTTTAATTTATTCGACCAACTCTCATGTGTAATGGCCATTGAAATAAAATTTTCCTCTCGGGATCGCCCCAAGCCTTGACTAGACGCTTGGAGAATTCTAACATTGGTTCGTGGGATTGAACAGAAATCATTTTTTGAACAGCAGACACACTATTCAAATATCCAAGGAATTCTTCCATGTTCCATTGGCATTCCATTGTGAAAAGAGGTGTTTTTAACTCAGCAAAAGGGAAAGGAATGGTTTGATACTTTTGAATAAGTATTTTTATTTCTTCAGCTCCAAACTGGTCAAAGACAGTAGTCAAAAAATCTCTCAACATTTGCTTCAAATGTTCTTCTTCTCGGAGCAAATGAAAATACCAGTATCCCCAGATAGCAATAATTCCTCCAGGCTTAGAAATCCGCTGAACTTCCTGATAAAATTGTTCCAGATTCAACCAATGAACTGCTTCGGCAACAGTTATTAAATCTATAGATTTATTCGCTAGCCCAACTTTTTCTGCAACTGCCACAGAATATTTAATCTTATCATGATGAAATGCATAACTAATTTGCTTTTCGCTAGCATCTGTAGCATAAATTTTTTGAAAATAAGATGTTAATCCCAAGGCTACTTGACCATTACCAGTTGCACAATCCCAAGCAGCTTTACATTCGGTGACTTGAGTAGCTAAATACTCGAATAAAGCTTCTGGATAATGAGGTCTATAGTTTGCATAATTATCTGCTTGCTTCGAGAAATAGTCCTTAAATTGTTTGACCAAGTTTCTTCTCCTACGAACTTTCGCTCTCCTCCGACGCCAAGACCCGCCGGTTCAGTATTCTCAGCAACCCGGTTTCTTAACCGATGCTCTAGCTTGATGATACCCTCAACCAGACGAGAGAAAACTCTGAACCTCTTGTGCAATCAAGTGAGGAGCATAGCTAGTTGTATTAATGAACAGAGTTCGACTTGGGGCTAAATCTTCTAAAATGGATCTAGTTTCGTATGGATTATAGTTGCATTTTTCTGCAACTATAATCTTTAAGCAATCTCGTAAGTCATTTATGGAAAAGTAACCTTTATTCACTTTGGCTAGGATCTCTTGTGTTTGTTCATGGGCAAAAAGATTGGTATCCTGTGGTATCCCTAATTCAGAAAAACTACTAATTTTATTTTCATTGTAATTATATTGTATTGGGCTAGATTGCGTAATGCGATCAAACAAATCCCTACGAGTTAACAGGCGTTCCAATCGGACATAGTTAGGAGCTTCCAAAACTAAAAACTGAGCTTTTGGTAGAATTTTGATTGCGTATTTTACCTCCTGCTTTCCTCGCAAACCATCAAAAAGTAGCGGAAAGCAAACTTGAGACGGATTAATCTGTAATTTGCTCAAAATATGGACTATTCCCTCAGGAAAAAGTTGCTTATAGCGACGGGTATAGGAGAAGCGTGTAACACGGCAGGTAATATCATCTTCTTTTTCTGCTCCATCGATATGCATGACCGTCGGAATAATAAATTTATCAGTTAAAGTACGACGATTAGGAAACAGCGTAAAGTTTAGCTCTGTATCGGATAAAGCATTGATAAGTGTACTTTTACCGACTCCCGTCAACCCAACTAAAATAAACAAGGGCTGTTCAACAAGCGGCAGCCAGCCATCAACCGCTGATAATCCGTATCTAATCCCAGAGCTCAACTCTATAGACTCTATAGACTCAGTTTGTTTTTGGTTTAACGGCATTATTAGTAAACTGTTATAGACCTAAGCATTCTTCACTCAAAGTGAGAAGATTATTCACAATTATCAAAAGCAAAACATTGATTAACTATGTGGGGCAATTCGTTGTCAATATCAATACCAGTCCCTCGTTTAGCCAGCACTTTAACCTCCTTGAGAATGCAATTCATGAAAACCCTATTATTGCTCAATCCCTCTTGACCAATTTGTTCCAGAGCTAACTCAACTGAAGCTCTGCCCGATTGCATTCCTAAAGCTAAGTTATTTTTGTTGGTCAAACTAGCAATATCTAAACTTTGGTAAAGCATCGGATCTTTAGCAATTGCTTTGACGTGAACCCCAGCATAGTGAGTGAACGCATTTTTTCCCATAATGGGTAAAATAGGCGGAATTGAAATATGGGAATATTCACTCACAATATGGTATAGATCCTTAAGATAGTTAAACTCCCAAGGCAATTCTGATTCAACCATCTCGCCCAAATTGACCAACAATGTTGCTAAATCAACAATACCAGCACGTTCTCCTAACCCCATCACAGTTACATCGATAATGTCTGCTCCAGCCTGGTAAGCATCAAGAGCATTAGCCAGTGCTAAACCTCTATCATTGTGACAATGAACAGCAATTTTAGGATATAGCTGTTGTCCAGCTAGTTTTTCCTTCAAAGTTTTGACAAAATACGAGTAACTGCGATCGTTCTTAAATGGAGTAGCATATCCTGTTGTGTCTGCGATGCTAATAATATCTGCGCCTGCTTGTACCGCAGCGCTTGCTACTTCAATAACTTGTTCGATTGAGGTACGTGTCGTATCTTCTGGTGTATAGCGAATTAATAGGTTTGGGTTTTGTGCTTTGGCATAGCTAATAACTTCCACCACTTGCTCAATGGCATTTTCGATTGTAATTTGGTAGTCACGCTCTAAACGGTGATTGGCAACACTCAGGAAGATACCCAAAAAATCGATTTTACAATCTAATGCTTTTTGAACATGATCGATACGACAAAGAGAGTGAGCACCAATCTTAGCATTCAATCCCGCATTAGAAACCAAGGCTACAGCTTCACAAATTTCAGTACCAACAGCAGGATTTCCTACTTCAATAATATCAATACCAATTCGATCTAAAAGTTGAGCAATTAATAACTTGGTTTCAGGGGAAAAATAAACACCAGGAGTTTGTTCTCCTTCTCTTAGGGTAGAGTCAATAATCTGCAACATTACGTGACAAAATCTCCTTTTCTGGTAATTAACTAAGCTTAGTCAAAACTTGCTTCCAGGCTTGAGGGCATCATAGAATTAAATCCAGTCGTTTTCAATATGAGCATGGAAAATCAGTTTACCACTACTGGAGTCAGTGGCAATGGCTTCTGTGAGGCTTTGTAGCTCGATGCCTCTGTTAGACAGGGTTTCGACCATCTCAATCAAATCTTTGAGTGAGCGTCCCAACCGGTCTAAACGCCACACCACCAGTACATCTCCAGTTCAGGCGATGGATAGGGCTTGTTGTAAACCGGGTCTGGCAGCATTACTACGACCGAATCTGGTTTACTCGTATTCCCTCGAAGCACTGCACCCCTTGATGACTGCCATTTTCCAAGATGTGTCAGGCAGTCAGCCTACTCCCTACTCCCTACTCCCGCTCAACCCAGGCCTTTGTACTTCACCGAATTGAAAAATACTATAATTTGTGACTACCTCGTTTTTTGTGCCAAATCTGTATCTTTGGGATTGGAAGTAGTAGCTAAAAATAGCTGTGCTAGTAGTAGTCCAGAATT
>NZ_JAAHHX010000165.1:0-3910 GCF_010672065.1 Moorena sp. SIO4A1
CCATGGGCAAGGTCTATTGCCGTTCCTGGGATGGTTCTGCCTGGAAAAATTGGAAAAACCTAGGTGGTTACAGCATTGCTGGGGTAGCAGCAGCATCTTGGGGACCTGACCGCCTTGATGTTTTTGTAGTTGCTGGTGATCATGCTCTGCACCACAAGTGGATGGGTTGATATCAAGATTACTAATTAAGGAAGTGAAGGTAAAGAATTAAAGACAAAGGGCAAAGGGCATCCCTGGAAAATGATATCACTTTCCAGGGATGCCCTTGTCATTTTTGTATGATTGCCCTTTTCCTTTCCTAATCAAACAGCATCAAACTTTCAGAATTCAGCCGTCAGCATTCAGCCGTCAGCCTAATGCTTAAAATAAACCTTAAACAGGAGAATTTAATAGTTCGAGATTTTATCCAATTGCCAGTCTGGATAAAAGTCTTTGGCCAAGGTCAATGGCCAATGGCTGAAAACTGATAGCTGTTCGCGTAGCGTGCGCGTAGCGCATAAACTGATATCTGACAGCTGAATGCTTACTTTTTCAGTTACAATTTTTATGTAACTATTAACCAATAATTATAAGTATTCAACCCAACTCGATATGATGGAAAGCACAGACTTGATCAATCAAAACCCAAGGTCGCCGATTCTCGTAAAAATGCCTGGAGAAGATGGGTCAACTGGGTCAACTATTGATCAAAGTATGCCCACAGAGGTAGCGATTGAGCATGGTGTGAATACCTTGGTTAATGACGTAGTGGATCAAGCCTTAGTGCAGGTTAAAAGTAACCAAGAACTGCAATTAGTGCGGGAAAAGGTTGCTACGGTGATGGGAGATACCCTTAAGGAAATAGCTGCTGAACACCCTCAATGTCAAAGCCCACTGGCAACAGGTGTTAGCCCAATGAATAATAATAATACTAATACTAATAATAGTGCAGTTGAGTGTGGTATCAGTGGGGCAAAGCAAGTTCAAGAGCTAGGCTTTACTGAGTTTACTGCTGGGCTGATCAACAGTGCATTCGACGCTATCATGGGTGCAACTATCAAGCAGATGGAAGCCTATCGGGAACTTGTAGCCAATCTCGCTAAAACTCTGGCTCAGTTCCAGGCTGAGAATGTCTCTGATGCCCAAATTACTGACCATCTTGTCCAACACTACCCTGATGGTCCCGGAGGTACAGTTGTGCGTCCCAACTATACCTTTAAAACTATCCCTGCTAACCCCAACACTGGTACTCAAGAAAAGCCAGCCAATCACCTCTTAAGGGAAGTAGCTCAAGCTCTAGAAGCTGAAACCATTAATCTTACAAATCCTCTGACACTTACCATCCAAGAGAATCAGGAGAGATTCTTCACTAGCCAAGTCCAAGAGATTCGCTCGAAAATTGGTGAGTTACTAGCGACTAATATGATAGAGCATCTGCGGGCAATAGCACGGGAAGGAATGGCACGGATTGTAGTAACTGATGGGGAAATTGTCTCGAAGCTCACCTTCAATGTGACTGCTACTGAGCAACAAACTACAGGAACAAACCAGTATCAGCGTCAACATAAGCCTCAACAAGCGATGCAGTCGGCCAAAGGGGGTTTCCCCCACTCACTATCGCATCAAGAAACCAGCCCTTACATCAGAGGTCGTGCAGTAGCAGAATCGGGTAACGTTTCTGCTGGTACTAGTCACAATAAACTCACGGTTAAGCCAGTGAATGAGAGTTCATTCGATGCAGTGACTATGAGTACAGACATCATTGGTCAGGTTAAGATTCGCTTTAAGACTGAAACATTTCCACCAGTGGACAGGAATAGATAATATCGAGTTCGGTTGACTACTCATCAGTCTTGGATGTTCATTAATTAACAATTAACAATTATCCTTCTTTTCCGAATTTTTGCCTTGATTCGGAGATAATCGGTCATGGTTTACCGAATATGCTGATTATACCTACTTCCACTCAAGCACAGAATTTTGTACGCTTCACCACACTCCTTTTTACCTTTTGATTGACTTTATTTTCAAATTACTCATAATTCTCTCCAAAGTCACTGATAAGTTAATATAGCAGTTCTCAATTGGGTGAGGTACTTTCGTTATTGGTTAAGGAAGAAAATTTAGATGTACCTCACGCTTACTAGGAAACGCTATACATCACTATCTCAAGATTAAGCAGATCTCAGTAGAATTGCTGTATTGATAGATAACTAACAATGTTTAAACTATTTCGGTGTCATCAAGCCCAAACCTCCCCTAGCCAAACCCTTAACCGTTGGCAAGGAGAAGCTACTGTTAAAGTTGCCATACAACCCAATCAAAGCGGACGTGTACACTTCCGAGCCAGCTACTGGAATGCTAAATGTCCACAAGCCATCACTCTCAACCCTGGGGATATTGTTGAAGTAACTGGGATTGATAACATTACCCTGATTGTAGAACCTAGTTCTTTGAATTAAATCAGTGTATCAATACCGTAGAGTGTACTATTTCTAAAGTTTGCAAATCCCTTTCAAAACTTGGAGTATAACCATGGCGCGATCGCTTTCAAACAAGTTTAAAATCGGCATATATTGATAAGTTTGGGGATTACCCTGATGGATATAAACAAACTGATAAACCAGACCATTAGTGGCTAATCCCCAAACAAATTCTTGATGCTCTAGGCTGTTGAAAGCATAAGTCAGTAATTGCGGTAAACCTGTAGACATCTCCAATAATCTGTAATCAAGTCACAGCAATCAAACTAAGGGGGTCAATAACTGATTCAAAATTTAGCCATAGGAACCATTTCATCAGGTTTTGGAGTCTCATTATCCAAATTTGGAGTAAAATTATGAGTCATTACAATGTCAATTACTTGACCACATTCAGCCGATTCTATTATTTTTAAAATTAGAGAGCCAATGTCTTGATGCAGTCGCTCATGGGGGAAACCCCCAAGACCGCGCTGCATCGCTTCTTAATCTTACTAAGCCACAAACAGTTAATATTACCGATTCATAACGCTTTTTAGTTAAACGAAATCTTTCTTGAATAATTTTAAATATTTTCACTCTTCTGATCAAATGCTCTACGAAAATTCGCGATTTTGATAAAAGTTTATTATCGGCTTTCTGTGAATCAGTTAATTCTCCATTTTTAGGTTTCTTAGACGGAGTAGTTATTTGCGCTTCTCCTACATAAGCTTTATCTCCACTAAAAAATTGGTGTTCATCAAATTTATTTAAAGTTTGGCGACATATTTTAATGTCACTCATTGGCCCTGGTTTTCCCACAACTACATCAAGAATTTCTTGTCCTTTTGGTAAAACCACAAACTGACTTTTAAAAGTATGTCTTTTTTGTTTACCTGAATAATAGTTCTTTTGGGTTTGGTAGTCTAAAGGTCTCTCGATGACTTGCTCTGAACTATCTACTATCAATTCATAGTTGGTTAATTCTTCCTTAATCTGTTCTACTTCTTCCGGGAACTTTTTTACTTGTTCTAACCGACTTGGTGGTAAGGCTTCTTGAAATATTTTTTGCCAATAATTAAATAAGTTATGAGCCGTTGACTCGCTTACTTTAAAAAGCAAACCTAAAAGTTGAAAACTTAAGTTATGCCTCAGATAAACTAACATCAAAATTATTTGTTCTTCCTCAGATAATTTGGGATGATTACCACCTCCTGCTTTAATAAGTCTAATTTTAGTTTTTTCATTCTCTTGTTGTTTTTCTTTAGCTATAAGCTTTCCTTGCTCTATCAGTTTTATTAATTGCTCATAATTAATTCCTAATAACCTTTTTGTTTGTTTAGGGTGTTTTTGAATATATTCCCAAGTAGAATTGCTCATTTTTCCAGATTATCTATGACTAATTCCTTCCATTATACTCTATTTTTAGAATTTTAAGGTATTATGGAGATGTCTATTTGCAGGATGAGATA
>NZ_JAAHHX010000166.1:0-3907 GCF_010672065.1 Moorena sp. SIO4A1
TACTCAACACTCAGCACTGAGCACTCAGCAGTCATAGTAATTTGCGGTGCCACAGCCACAGGTAAGTCGAGTCTAGGGATAGCATTAGCACAGCGAGTTAGTTCAATAATTCTTAATGCTGATTCTCGTCAGGTTTACCGAGAATTTGATATTGGAACCGCTAAGCCGACACTGGCTCAACAACAGCAGGTACCCCATTATCTGATTGATATCTGTGACCCAACAGAAACCTTAACTGTAGCTGATTATCAACAGCAAGCCCAGGCAATCATAGCTAGCAAACACAGGGAAGACCGGGTAGATCAAGCAGATTTAAACAATAGACTTCTTGCAGAAGTCGGGAACAGGGAACAGGGAACAGGGAACAGTGGAGAAGAATTGACGCAAAGCGATGCAGCGCGGTCTTGGGGGTTTCCCCCACTCGCTATTGCATCAAGAACACTATCAGAAAAATACTTTTGCAAGAGGTCTAATAAACCTCTTTTCCTAGTTGGCGGTACTGGTTTATATATCAAATCAGTAGTGCGGGGGTTAAAAATTCCTCGGGTTGCGCCTCAAGAAGATTTGCGTCCGCAACTAGCTGCTCTTGGTCAAGCTCAGCTCTATAATTTCCTCCAACAGATTGACCCTGTTGCTGCTCAGAAGATTCATCCCAATGATCAAGTGCGGACATTGCGAGCATTGGAAGTATTTTATGTAACTGGAATTCCGATATCACAGCAGCAGGGAGAGAATCCTCCTAATTATCCAATTCTCCAGATTGGCTTAGAATGTCAGGATTCTGAAACTATTACCCAGCGGATTGCTCAGCGTACTGACCAAATGTTAGCAGCAGGATTTGTGCCTGAGGTAGAAACTATTGTTCAGAAGTATGGTTGGAATTTACCGTTACTAGATACCTTGGGATATCGGGAAATTAAAGATTATCTTGCTGGTAACTCATCCCTTGAGCAGGCCAGAGAGTTAACTATTGTCCACACTCGCCAATTTGCTAAACGTCAACGTACTTGGTTTAAAGCTTATCCTGAGATTGAATGGTTTGATGCGGATTGTCCTGATTTGTTGGATAAAGTTTGGCAGCGAATAGAAGGTTTTTTAGAGACTGTTTGTTAAATTGGGATGGCGTTCCCATCTGACAGGGCGACAAGCATCGTACAAAGGGAGACTGAAAACCAAGCCAGAAAAGATTTATATTAATTAAGGCTGATGATTGAGAAGAGACACCCGCAAAAAACTAATCTTAATTCCTTAAATTAGGCTAAATTAAAACCTATAAAAAAAACAAATATAGCACTAAGCATTCAGATTAGTGCTATAGAAAATGTTGAATATCTTGAGGAATTTACTTGAATCGATCTCGAGACCGAATCACCGGAACAGGTCCTGAAATGTTATCCGGTCCAAAGCCAGGTCCCACGGTAGCTGGGCCAAAGGTAATTACATTGCGAATGTTGTACTTCACCTCATGGTCACTAATGGGAGTTATAGAGGCTATGCCCTGAGCTTGTCCTTGGACACCGGTGGGGAAGTCTTGACCATCCAAGCTCAGCTCACATCGAAATGAAGCTTCTCCCCTGGTATCAAAGTTAATCGGACCTCCAGCACGGTAGAAAATGTTGAATCTCTTGAGGATTTTACCTGAACGGTTAGTCTTTAAAAATTGGTAGTTTCCGAAAAATATCAGGGTGTTCTGTTCAGTATGGAAACCGTTCCATTCACCACCGAGGGTATAGCCTTCGGGATCGATGACTTGGACTAACCAGCCCCCATCATAAAAGAACCAGCCTTCGGGTGGAACTTGTTGCCCAGCGGCTACATAGGCGCGGTAGTTAGCTCGCGGGTCAAGGAGCCATTGTCTGAAGATAATACGACCAGAATTGGCTGGATCATCGACATCGATGCCAAAGCGCTGATAATAGAAATCCTTGGCAAGTTGTTCTAGCTTTTTAATTTCTGCGTTACTACGTTTCATAACTACTTTTTGGAAGTAGTCGCCATCGCAAAAACCATCTAAGCAATTGATAAAGGGTTTGCCTGGTTGTTTGTTATTGTCCACCACACCTGTTCCCATAAGTACTAGGAACTTATCGGTGAAACCCTTTGGTATCGGTTGTTTGTGTGCTGAGACCGGTAAGGCTAGTGCTACTACGCAGACCAGGGCGAGTAATACTGAGAAGAGTGGGGCAATCTTGTTTATATGTAGTTTACTTTTTTTGGTGGAATATTTGGTGTTATTTGGTTGTTTGATTGACATCCCTGTAAATCCAATTCAATAGTTTTGATTGTTTGTAAGCATTCAGCCGTGAGCTTTTAGCTCACGGGTGCGCGTTCAGCTTTCAGCCGTCAGCCTTTGGCTCTTCCCGTAGAATGTAGGGTGCGTTAGGGGCGGGCTTGCCCTCATTTTCCACTTCGAGCGCCAGTATTAGAATAGCCCGCCCCGTAACGCACCACCAAGTAGAATTGAGAATGCGCGAATGCGCGAATGCGCGAATGCGCGAATAATGTAGGGTGCGTTAGGGGCGGGCTTGCCCTCATTTTCCACTTCGAGCGCCAGTATTAGAATAGCCCGCCCCGTAACGCACCACCAAGTAGAATTGAGAATGCGCGAATGCGCGAATGCGCGAATAATGTAGGGTGCGTTAGGGGCGGGCTTGCCCTCATTTTCCACTTCGAGCGCCAGTATTAGAATAGCCCGCCCCGTAACGCACCACCAAGTAGAATTAAGAATTAAGAATGCGCGAATAATGTAGGGTGCGTTAGGGGCGGGCTTGCCCTCATTTTCCACTTCGAGCGCCAGTATTAGAATAGCCCGCCCCGTAACGCACCACCAAGTAGAATTAGCGAATGCGCGAATGCGCGAATTAAGAATCGGGAATCGGGAATCGGGAACTTCGGAGCAGTAGTCAAGATATCCGAGAAGTTTTTGGTGTTAAGCTGTTGTGCATTTAAATTAGATATTATTCAGTTAGAAGATAAACCCTGTCTTGATGCGATCGCTCATAGGGATTTCCTCCAAAACCGTAATGGTGCGTTTGACCCGTAATTAAATTCGCCACGGGTCGCACCTCTGCATCGCTTTAAGATAGACGTCTGCTTTAATCCACCTATATTAATTACTATAGCTGGAATTTAAACAAAAAATGGAGAGAACTCTATGAAACGTTTCAAGTGCCTAACTATCTTTCACTATATTTGGGGCGGCATTTATTTCTTCTTGGGATTGTTCGTATTTCGTACTTATTTCGATATTTCGAGATATATCATCCAGATGCGTCCTTCATTATGTATTAATGAACCTTTCCGAGGAGATGCATGTGATAGTTGGATAATTTTCTTCACTATCGCCATGCATATATTTTTCCTTGGGTTTGGAATTGTTAATATAATGGCAGGATTCTTCTATCAGCGAGCTAAGCCAAATACTGCTAACTGGATTGCGGCATGCGTGAATCTGTTGAGTTTCCCAATTGGTACAGTCGTAGGAATATATAGTCTGTTTAAACTCAATAATTATTTAAAGGAATTACAAGAATCTGAAAACTAAAAATTGAATAAGCTGTGTCTTGATGCAGTCGCTCATGGGGAGGGGCTGCATCAAGACAAGGTCGTTTAAATGCGCGACAGCTTATTTTAAGGTAGCCTAAAACAAGCACAATTACTCCCCATCTCCCCATCTCCCCATCTCCCCACCCTTCCCTCTCTTGCCCTACTCCCTACTCCCTACTCCCTACTCCCTAAAACCTAAGACGAATTAGCTAATCCAATTGATCAATGGGATAAACAATTATCACAGCGATCGCATCTAAAGCCAACCGCTTCTTTAGTAAAACCAAATGCCTTTAGTAAAAATTGCCAACGACACTGGCGAGTTTTCAGGTATTGATTCATCTGAGACTGGGCTTGCTTG
>NZ_JAAHHX010000167.1:0-3903 GCF_010672065.1 Moorena sp. SIO4A1
CTCCTAGTACACAGAAAGAAGACTTAGGGGAAGTTAGGCCACAAGCCAACCAACCCCCAACTAAATGGGAAGTCTACGAACGGATGCTACGGATTCCCTATTACGTGGTCTTCAATGGTAATAGCAATAAACTGCGCTTGTTTGAATTAGTGCGCAACAGCTATCGGGAAGTGATTCTCAACGGTGACAAATTCTGGCTTCCAGAAATAGAACTAGGTTTAGGATTGTGGTCAGGATACTATCAAGAGTTAAACCGACTTTGGTTGCGTTGGTACGATGCAGCCGAAAATTGGATTCCTACACCGGTTGAGAAAGAAAGACAGCTAGTTGAACAAGAACGTCAACGAGCTGAACGAGAACATCAACGAGCTGAACGTCTAGCAGCTCAATTGCGAGCAATGGGTGTTGAGCCAGAAGATTGAAATTTTAGGTAGGGTAGGGTGGGCAAATAATGAGAGTTTGGCAATTAGATCAAATATCATGTTCATTTGCCCACCCTACAAGAGCGATCGCACTAACATCAAAAACTCTTCGGAGCTCTTTCCTACTGTTTCCAGATCCGCTGTTCCCAGATCCGCTGTTCCCTGTTCCCTTTTAGCATCAATCCTATGTTCACAACTAAAATAAAAATGCTATAGGACTCCATAGTTACAGTAATAACCAGGCAAATAAATCCTTAACTGTAAGATTTAGATCACTCACAAAAGATGGTACAGGAAGTAACATATCGGGTTGATCGAATACCTCAATTTCTTGTTTAGAATGGTAAACAAACACAGTTTTTTCCTCTGGGTCAATCAACCAACCGATCTGGGTTCCATGCTTGAGGCAATGAAGAATATTTTTGGTTACTTTTGTGTGACTTTGGTCTGGAGATAAGATTTCAATAGTCCAATCTGGAGTCAGGTTAAATACATTGGCAATTTCTCCATTATCATCACAGGGAATTCGGTTCCAAAGAAATACTGAAATGTCAGGTATTATTGAGCGACCCCCAAAGGTACAACGTAATTCAGGAAAAGCGCAAGCAATTTTTTTAGGTTTTACCAAACTATTGATTGCGGGTATTAGTTCTCCTTGAAGACGACTATGTTTTCCTTGAGGCATGGGCTTCTGAATAATTTTTCCATCAAGGTACTCACTAGCAGGCTTTGTTTCCGGTAGTTTCAGAAACTCCTCCAATGTCAGTATTTTAGGTTGTGCTTGTACCATTTCAGGGTTGTCTCCAATTGTGCCAGTAGGGGTAGGGTGGGCTAATTTTGGGAATTTGATCATTTCATCAGCTCTGATGCCCATTTGCCCACCCTACAAAATCAGGCGATCGCACTAAAAGAAGTAGGGTAGGGTGGGCAAATAATGAGAGTTTGGCAATTTGATCAAATATCATGTCCATTTGCCCACCCTACAAAATCTACAAAATCAGGCGATCGCACTCAACGGCGTTCTCCTCGACTTCACTACCTTTATTGTGTCATATCATCGGTTTGTTGGGTTTTGTTGTCTCAACCCAACCTACACTATTCGCGTACCCACTTAAGCGCGGACATTCACCGGTGCGTTACACTTCATTAACGCACTCTACAAGAGCTTTGATATCCCTGATATATTCGATTATTAATAAACGTAAATAGTTCAGGGTTTCGACATAGTGTTTCATTTTCGGATAATCAAAGTCTTGTGAAAAATACCATTCAGTAAATTTAGGAATTTCTACTAGTTTTATTTTCTGTAATTCATTACTAATTTCTTGGGCATTTTCAAAGGAATTATCATAACTTGAAAGGCGTATCCTCTAATAGTATCGGTTAATATTTCAATAATCCCTAATATACTAACGTCTTGATTTTCTTCCCATCGGGAAATTTTTGCTCTTTCTCCCTGAGTAGCTTGATAGTCAATGAGCAATTGATTTAAGATTTGCTCAATATATCCTTTGGCTGTTATGGTATTATCAGCTTTGTTGGAAATATCTAAGTTTGGCATGATTTTTTTTAAGTTTAGCCGTAAGAAATAATTTTGTTGTCTCTTTCTATAAGAAATTCAGTTCCTTTATTCCATCTCAATGCCCCATTCGGTAATTGGGTTTTTCGTGACCCTTTTTTGTTAAAATTAGCAGCTTTTTTGAGATACTTTAAATAATTCCCTTTAAAACCGTGTCTGTCTGCATGATCTACAATACTATTGGCTAGGGTTGGATAGGTGGCTTTGTCCCAGGTTTGGATCAGAGTTTCGATTTCTGCAATCTCCTGCTCGGTGTATCCTGCAAATAATATCTGTTGATAGGGATCGCTTCTGTCAAGTTGATGGGGCTGATCAGGGTTATTGGGATTCATTTAAGCATAAATCGACTGTTTTGGCATTTAATCAACTTAACGATCATTTTACCAATGGGTTCGGTTGTCCGTTACACGGACGTTTTCGCACTCTACAAGTCCGGCGATACTCCCGCAGGGAGTGGCTGCCGCCAACCCACGACAAGATCGTGATCACACTACGTTCAGTAGACCGAAAACTTTTCTCCCAAAGGGTGATCGCACTTTGAGAGACTACCGCAAACCTTCCGGATAGTCAGGTAGGGTTAGGGTGGGCAAATTTTGAGAATTTGATCATGTCATCAGCTCTGATGCTAATTTGCCCACCCTACAAGATCACGCGATCGGTCTTGCTTGTCACCTCTTCAGCAGGTTAAGATTTTTTTGACTTGCTTTACAATTTTAACCGATAAATCAATTAACAACAGGGTAGACGGTAGTGGATTTGCTCACCTCAGGGGTAGGGTGGGCAAATTATTATAGTTTGGTAATTTAATTAAGAATCATGTCTATTTGCCCACCTTACAAGAACTCCCTGCTCCCTTCAAACAAGAAGCTTGTAGGTCACAACATTGATAAGTGATATCTTAAAGTGTTAGGCATTAGATAAAGATTTAGCTAGCAGGGGGACAACGAAGCTTGTAACATAGACAGGGCTTGTTCCCTAGCCCGCTTACCTTTTTTATAATGCTTGACCCAACGGCGGTTAATTTGCAAAAATTCCTCTCTCTTAGTGCGCATTCCCTAGGTCGGGAAACCCGACCGGGGTCGCACCGCTACAATTTTTTCGGGTATTTGCCCTAAGTACAGCCAATGATACTGATGTTGACCAACATAAAAAGCAGACGGTGCGCTTTCCAATGGCCGGGGAACCCGGCCTTGGGTCGCACCGCTATGTCGGCGACCATATTTCGATTTTGTTTCTGGTCGTACAACATATTTCTGTATTCCCATTTTCTTGATTTCTCGTCCTTGAAGGATTGCACTAGTATAGGCAATTGCGATCACAATAATTAACTTGCTTAGAGATTATGCTCCCAGCTTGGAGCCTTCTAGACTGTAACCACCTGATTGAAAATATCGAAACATTTATTCAATCGCAAATCGCTTTTTGTAAGACACAATAGCGGTATTTAAATCCTCAAAGTTAGTCAGGATATACCACGGTTCTTTTGTCTTCACTCCTCGGTAATTTCGTTTCCATTTACAAGCTACATTAAACGTTCCAAATCCGTTGTTTTTCGTTACCTGAAGGTCATTGAGAAACAATTTCATCCCCGGCTTTAAACCATAGTCCCGCAACTCTTGATAAACCTCATTTTCTGGCAAAACTTTGGTGTCACATTTTTGCCGTAAACAAAAGTATACCTTGCGTTCAGCCAGCCAGTGACCTAGTTTGGTAGAGCAAAATTCTCGGTCTCCCAGCACCACGACATCATAGGCTGATAGTAACTCCATACTTTTGCTCAATACTGCTTTTTGTTCGGACAAATTACTATTTCCTTTTTTATCTAATAATGTCCAGTAAATTGGCCAGGCTCGATGATCATAGACAACACTCACCATCAAGATATTAATCAGACTCCAACTA
>NZ_JAAHHX010000168.1:0-3892 GCF_010672065.1 Moorena sp. SIO4A1
TAATCATTCCACCAGTGTAGCACCAAAAAGTTATGCCACACTGGCAACCTTGTGAGCCTTTAATAAGCCACTATACTAAGCAGTTAATCTCATTTAACTATCAGTAAAAACTTAGTAAAACCTTAGTAAAAATTTAGTAAAGCAATAGGAGTGCTATTTCTCTTGACCTAGATATATTGAAATTCATTAAATCAATAAAAAAATAAAAAATATGTCTTTAGTTGTGTTTCTTTTGATTTTTTATTTAGCTATACTAACCACCGATTTATAAAGTTAAGATAACTTGCACACCCAGAGGTATAAAACATCGATAATTCTGTGTTACCCGTTTCCCGTTCCGTAAGCATTCAGCTATCAGCTGTCAGTGGTCAGTGGTCAGTGGTCAGTCAGTGGTCAGTGGTCAGCGGTTAGCCGTTTGCCTTTGGCACCTCAAGTAGCGTGCGCGTAGCGCATAAGTTGATAGCTGATACGCGACACGCTGATAGCACCTCAAGTAGCGTGTGCGTAGCACATAAGCTGACGGCTGAATGCTTACCCCGTTCCCTGTTACCTAATCCGAAGCTTCCTAGCTAAATTATTGTGTAATTTTTCATAATTAACTGGATAATAAAAGATGACGAATAACTTATCAAATTGGTTACTAGGTCTAAGAAATCGCCACTTCTTACTCATTGATTTGATTATTTTCACGAGTACGCCAGTATTAGCTCTAGTCCTGTTCTTAAACAATCATCTAGATATCAACCCCTATCAATCTGGACTGATACTGGCAACCATTCTGTTCCTAATCGTTAAACTAACTGTATTTTCTACCTTCGGTCTCTACAAGCGTTGCTGGTCTTATGCCAGTATTGATGAACTAGAGCAGATAGCCGCACTTACTGCTGCTGCTATCGTCATTCAAACGTTATTGTTTCACTGGTCTAATGGTTTAACCAATTTATCCTTGAATAGCCTGCCTAATTCCTTGCCCTTACTTGACGGTATACTCAGCATGTTGTTTGTCGGTAGTCTTCGCTTCAGTGTTCGTGCAGTCGAAAGAGTCAGCCAAAAGCATAGGAAGTTTCATCGCCGGGACAATGTACTGATTGTTGGTGCTGGTAGTGCAGGGGTTGCTCTAGTCCAGGATATGCAAAAGAATCCTTCCCTGGGTTTTAATCCCGTCGCTTTTATTGACGATGACCGTAAAAAGCTCAATTTAAGAATTAGGCGACTACCTATAGTTGGTAATCGTGATGCCATTCCTGATGTTGTTCGCTCTCTACGTATTCGCAAAATTATTATCGCCATGCCTACAGCACCTGGGCGAGTTATTCGGGAAGTTTTAGATATTTGTAAATCCACAGGAGTACCAACTAGTACTTTACCTGGTATGAATGAAATCCTCAATAATCCTATCCGTGTTGGTAGTGTTCGGGATGTCAAGATTGAAGACTTGCTGCGTCGCGAACCTATACAAACTGATGTTCAGCGTGTGGCTAAGTTTCTGAAAGGAAAGATAGTTTTAGTGACAGGAGCAGGAGGCTCTATTGGCAGTGAACTTTGTCGCCAAATTTTTAAGTGTCAACCCTCAGAAATGGTACTTTTAGGACATGGAGAAAACTCCGTGTTCCATATCCAGCAAGAACTAAACCAAGTTTTAGAACTACTTGAATACGATCGGTTAGAAAATGAAAGACTTCCCAATCTTAACACTATTATTGCTGATATTCGATTGACCGGTCGGTTAGAGTACATTTTTGACCAATTCAGACCAGATATTGTTTTCCACGCTGCGGCTCATAAACATGTGCCAATGATGGAATTAAATCCTCCAGAAGCGATCACAAACAATGTGCTGGGAACCAAAAATTTGCTGGATCTCTCATTGCGATATGGTGTGGAACACTTTGTCATGATTTCAACGGATAAAGCAGTTAATCCCACCAATGTTATGGGCTGTAGCAAGCGAGTGGCGGAAATGCTGGTGCTACAAGCAGCTCAAAGGAGTGGTAGGCATTTTTCTGTGGTTCGTTTTGGCAATGTTCTCGGTAGCCGAGGTAGTGTTGTTCCTACCTTTAAGCGTCAAATTGCTGCTGGGGGTCCGGTGACTGTTACCCACCCTGATATCTGTCGCTATTTCATGACGATTCCAGAAGCAGTTCAATTGGTTTTGCAAGCCTCAGTGATTGGTCAGGGCGGTGAAGTTTTTATGCTCAATATGGGTCAACCGGTCAAAATTGTTGACTTAGCCAAAGAACTGATTCGCCTGTCCGGGTATGAAGTGGGTAAGGACATTGACATTGTCTTTAGCGGACTGCGACCAGGAGAAAAGTTATTTGAGGAACTGCTAATTCCTGGAGAAGAATATGAACCAACCCTACACGACAAATTGCTAGTAGTTAAAAATGCTAGTCATATGGTTTACCAAAATCTTGACTATGCAGTAGATGCACTCCGGAAAGCTGCAGCTCAAAATTATACCAATCTAATTTTATTCTTGCTGGAGCAACTGGTACCAGGATACACCGCTAAATACAAAAAAACTACTCCAATTCTAAATTTTTATTCGGATATTTCTAAGATGATTAGGACTGATGACAAGATTAAAGTGTTAGACAAGTGTTATCACCAAGCCAACGGCCAAGTTACCCAAACCAAAAAAATTGGGTTCTGGGAAATGGAAGATTATTTGCAAAAGGCTCTAAAAAATCAGGAGTTGCAGCTTTACTACCAGCCGATTATGCTCCTAGAAAACGAGCATATTAATAGTTTTGAAGCATTGTTGCGCTGGCAGCATCCTAACCTAGGATTGATTTACCCAGAAGAGTTTATGCCAGTAGCAAAAGCAACTAGCTTGATTGTTCCCATTGGTTGGTGGGTAATCAGAGAAGTTTGCAATCAACTACAGTCTTGGCAACAACTGTTTCCTAGTCAAACACCGATAACCATTAGTGTTAATCTGTGTCGCCAACAGTTATTGCAACCTGATTTAGTTCAGCAGATTGACCATATTATCAATAAAACTAACTTGGATGCTTATCGTTTGAAGCTAGAAATACCTGAGAGTTTTATTCGTAAAAATCCTGAGGAAGCCATGGTGGTGCTTTCCAAACTTAGAGCCATTGGGGTTCAGTTAGAATTGGATAACTTTGGTATTAATACTTCATCGGATATCAATTATATCCATGAAGTGTCTAACTCTATCTATGGAGAGTTTAATGGCTTAAAAGTTGATCGGTCTCTAGTCAGTAAAATTAATACGGATAACATAAATTTAGAACCCGTTCAAACCGTGGCTAAACTAGCCAATGATCTTGGTGTTGATCTAATTGCCACCGGGGTAGAAACATCCAGGCAAATTGATCAACTAAAAATCCTCAACTGTAAATATGGACAGGGCTACTTTTTCTCCAAACCCGTAGACGTTGAAGCGGCGATAACTTTGATTGGAGTTTAGCTAAACGTAAGCCTTCAGCCGTCAGCTGTCAGCCGTCAGCAGACTTAACTCAGATTAAACGAATGCTTACCTCTTTTATTCAAAAGCTGTCCCGTTCGCACCTCAAGTAGCGTGGCCATTCTCGTAGCGTGGCCAAAAAGGCCAAGGGTGGCCAAAGGGCAATGGTTGATAGCTGAATGCTTACAGCTAAACTAAGGGGAGAGTGGAAAGAGGGGGAGAAGGGGGGAGAAATTTGGTGTATAGCTCATCCAACTTAAAACCACTATAAAAATTGATAATAAATCAGTATAAGAAAGCAAATATGGTGATTAGTAAGATAGCAAAATACAGCAAGTTAGTCTTTATACTAGGGATATTCACCACTGTTGCTTGTAATACTATGACAACAGCTCAAACCTCTAATGTTACCACGATTTATCAAGGTAGTGATGAACACTAGATCTTTTTTTTGTT
>NZ_JAAHHX010000169.1:0-3889 GCF_010672065.1 Moorena sp. SIO4A1
TACAGCCGTTATTCGCAATTCTGCTCTAATCGGTTTATTTTTTTGATTTATTACTTTCAGTATTTTAGCTTGGTTTCATCAAGATAATCATATTTTATGGTTATCTGTGGTGATTTTGATGATTGTAAGAACCATATATATTAATATTATTTTCTTAAAAAAAATACTTCAGATACGGTAAAGATATCTTCTTTATTCTTTTCAATTCTGACGAGATATTTTATATTAGTAAAAAAAAGGTTACGGGAATTCATATCCTTTCCAAAATTGTAGTTTCCTGATCAGGATTGTTTAGTAATCGATTGGCTAGATCGGACTAAATATATACCAAACAAGGAAATACAAATTACGAATCTAGTTTAGAGACAAGCTGACCAAGTAAATAGAGTACAAAAACAAGATACTCTAATGTATTGCCGTAGCCATATATCGAGCAAGACTACAATCGATATCATCAATAATACTATCGACTGGATCATTAAAGCCGATGGAAAGTCGAATCAGACTATCTGTAATATTTAATGATTTTCTATCCTCCTCGGATAAATAGTAGTAGGTAAAGGGAGCAAGCTGTTCGATATAGGTTTCTGCTGAACCAAAGTTAGAAGCAATATATGGGATTTTCAGATTGTCAATCAATTCTGATGTCTCACGTTTTGAAAGTTTGAGTTCAAAGGTCACAACACCGCCATATCCATTAGTAAAATATTTCTTAGAGAGTTCTCGATGAGGATGAGAATCTAACCCCAAATAATATACCTTTGAAACTAAAGGATGCGAATTTAAAAACTCAGTCAGTTTTTGACCTGAAGCATTAAGAGACTCCATTCTCAAGTTAAACGTTTTCAAGTGTTGACCCAATGTAAACACATCGCGAGGACTAGGAATGACTCCATTGATATTTCTAAAATTTCTAATTTTATCGATCGCTTCCTTTTTACCAGCAACACTTCCCAGTACTACATCAGCATGGCCATTGAGATATTTAGTACAACTATGAATTACTAAATCTGCCCCCCATAAACAGGGTTTAAAATTATAAGGACTGGCAAAGGTACTATCGACAACGAGAAGCGTATCAGGTTCTAACAACTTTTTGATTTTTTCAATATCTGCTAGGTAAAGATGAGGGTTAGAGGGGATTTCCAAGAAGAGAAGATTAATATCTTGACTGAGTTTATCAAGTGATATCATCAACTCAGATAAATCCGAATTATCCAAAATCAAAGTTTTGAACCCAAGTTTCTCAAGATTATCAAAAAAACGTCTTGTGTTTTTATATAGATAGCAAGTTGTTGCGAAACAGCTTTGAGATTTTGCGAACGCCATTAAAGTACTGTAAATAGCACTCATCCCACTGGGAAATAGTAAACAATCTTCAGCCTCATCAAGTTGGGCTAATCTTCCTTCTACTTCTTCCCAATTTGGATTATGATACCTGCCATAGCGGCCTTTTGTGATCGATCCTTCATGTAAGGCTTTGACATAAGTTTTATGATCATCATAAAAGTAGGCTGTATTTTGATAAATCGGTGTTATAATTGAGTTAGTGTAGGATTCATGCTTTCTGACTCTGCCCATTTTCTATTCCTCCTGTAAATTATTGTAATTTTGGACTTCTAGATTAGACTTTTACAAGGGCTTGATCCAACAGATTCATAGATTTTATATAAATAAGCAACAATTTCAGAAATGATGTCTGTTGTCAGATTTCCATGATGTACAATAATCCGAATAAATAGAGGAAGATTATTAAAATGATATGAATTGACTTTCATAAAGCCATCCTTAACTATCTGATCATAGATAGCGAGATTAAGTTGATCGATTTTCTCAATTTCTGCAGCCGTGTAATCTGTGATAGTTTCCTTCACTTCCATTTCTTTAGGAATAAACCATAAACCCACGTTAAAATACTGGGGTTCGACAACATATAAAACTCGTTCCGAAAGTTTGTTTATTAATTCTTCCTGATTTTCATAGTATTTTTGAATTAAATTTTGAAAGTGTTCAAGACCATGATGTTTGAACATTAGCCAGAGCTTAAAGGCATAGGCTTCTCGGGAACATTGTAAAGACTTGAGGCTGAGACTATATTTGATATTCTGGTTGCTGGTAAATAGATAATTACCATTAAGTGCTGTTACTTCATCCACTAAAACAGATTTGTCTTTCACCAGTAAGACTGAGCATAATAGAGGGGCTGAAAGAAATTTATGAAAGTCTAATACAATCGAATCTGACAAACTACTCAGCTTTCTGTAAAACCCTGCATCTTCACTAAAGTAAACCCCGCCTCCCCAAGCTGCATCAAAATGAATCCAAGGTTTAATCGCGAATTCTTGGAATATTTCCAATATTTTTTCTACGGGGTCGAAAGTTCCCAAAGTAGTCGAACCCATCACACAGCAAAAGTAAATTAGATTGAGATTATCAGCTTTTATTTGGCTGAATAATTCTCTTAAATGTTCTAGATCTACGACTCCTTTTGTGGTTGTTTTAACTTTGATAATATTTTTAATTCCACAAATTATGGCGGCTTTTTCAACAGAGTAATGAGAATGATCAGAGATCAGAATGACTGATTGTCCTAAATTAACTTTTGCTCTTTGTACCGCTAATAATACAGATGCCAAATTAGATAACGTACCACCCGGATAAAAGATACCATCCCCTTCAGGATAACCGACTAGCGGTAACAGAGTTTCTACCATTTCTACTTCACACCGAGTAAAAATTGGCGAACATTCTTCAGTATGAATATTAGAATTAATGTAGTTAGATACGAAATCGGCAAAAACACCGATGGGGTCGGGATAAGAAAACAAGTATTTTAAGTTTTTTGGACTGTAGATATCTGGAGTAATAGACAGGGTAGATTTAACAAATTTTTCAATCCTCTCCAATCTTTCTCGTTCGGATAAAGTATAGATGCCATCCAGCATCTTCAAGCATTGATCAATGTCTTGTTCTGTTAGCATCTTAATTGTTGTACTAAGTTTAGGGTAATTCAGTCTAAGCTATCTGGATATCACCAATTCCTATCGCGATCAAGCCGCCCAGTCCGGATAAGCGGAGATCGGAGTGCAAAAATTAGCACTTGATACAGATTGTGTGAGAAAGGAAGCCTGAAAACTTTGATAAATCAATATCACAACAACCTGGCTTTATAAATATGTACACTTACTTTTTTATAATAGCACATCGAATCACACGGGAAAAAAGTAGGAGCTTGATCGCCCCGTAAATTCATTCCGGAAGACCTAGAGAAGCCATTTGGTATCTATGCTCATGGTCAACAATTAGCAAAATCTTTCAGAAGAGCTTCCCCTACAGCTAATGCGCTACGGGCACGCTACTTGAGGTGCTATCAGGGATTAGCAATTTTTTAATGATGCGCTTACCCTGTAAATTTTTTTATAACCTACTATAGATATCGATCTCAACAGGAACATCTATAGGAATATCATCTTGTTCTTCCCTCCTATCGATTTCAATCATCATTTTGAACCAAGCATGAGCCAACTTTTTGTAACCCTATGGGGTTAGATGAATACCATCCTCAAGCATGTCATCAGGGGTGAATAAATTGCGGTTATCAACAAATCGAATGTTCTTGTTTTTATAACTTTCTCCCGTCAGCAAATTTGCCAATAGGTTATTGTATTTATCAGCTTTCTGATTCTTGATAGTACCATCCTGCAGTGCAGAGGGGTTAATGGAGGGAATTGAAGAGACAAACAAATATACCTGATCTGACCAAGCGAGAATTTTATCAATGAGTAAAATCATTTCATTGACCGTATCTTCAGGGCTTTCATTCTGAAAAAGGATGTCGTTTGTTCCAGCCATTAATAAGACAATCTCCGGTCTTGCTTGCTTCAGCCAA
>NZ_JAAHHX010000017.1:0-4610 GCF_010672065.1 Moorena sp. SIO4A1
AATGACTGAATTTGGTCTTTAGTCAATGGTTCACCATTAGCATAGTGTTCTAGCCAGGTTTTACTAATCACATTTGGGTCATCTGGTAAACTAGCAACATCCCATCCAGGTAAATCCAGTTGCTCCATCAAGTAGTTAACTTTGGGGTCATAACTGAGGGCAAAACATCGACATTCTTCCGCTGCTGCCATAATCAAACTGTGGTAGCGCATCCCAATCGCCATTTCCACCCCCCGAAATAATCCTTTCAATTCTCTAGGGTCTTCTATAGAAAAGATCTGATGGGGACCGGTTAACTGAGAGGCAATAGATTGGGCAATGGTCAAATCTCGGGAAGCTTGGAAAGGGACTAATAAAATACAGGTTTGTGTGGCTTTCTGAAAATCCACTAAGGCATGGGTCAGATTCTTCAGGCGTTTGGGGGTTAGGCTAGAATGCGATCGCAAAGTAACTGCTACTCTTGGTGCTGGTAAATCCCACAATCCTGGTACAGGTTTGGAGTCTAATGCCCAAACTGGATCGGGAGCCATAATAAAGGGAATTTCCCAATCCGCTAACAGTGTCGCTGAGCCATAATCCCTGACACTAACTGCTGTACATCCGGTGAACGACCGCTGGGCTAGGGAACTAATCAGCCGACGCTTAATTGGACCAACCCCCTGGGCCCAAGCAATGGTTTTGAGACCCATCTTTTGGGCTAATCCCATTAAACCACAGTAGTAGAGAGGGCTAGCGGCACTAGTCACATCTTGGATTAAACTACCACCCCCCCAGATGAATAGTTCGGAAAGGCGCATAGCCTTGAGCACTGGTAGGGTAGACATGCGATCGCAACTTTCCACTCCATAGCGCTGACGAGTTTGACTAGGGTTACCGGAAAGGACTATCGGCTTCACTGACTTTGGGAGCATTTGCAGCAGTGACGCTAACAATGCTTCATCGCCACCGTTGCCCTTGCCGTAATATCCACATAAAACTGCTTTGACTTGCTTCATGCCTTCAACTCGTCTTGCCTACTACTCCCCATATTCCCATCCGTTAGATCCCTTAACCCATCAATTGCCCCTTAATGCATCTTATTGCATGCGATCAATAGTACGATATTGAATGGCTTCAGCAACATGTTGGGTTTTAAGGTCATCATCACCACTCAGGTCGGCAATGGTACGGGCAACTTTGAGAATACGGTCGGTGCCTCTAGCAGAAAGACCAAGTTTGCGAATAGCCCCTTCTAATACATTACGGGAAGTATCATCTAATTTACAGAATCGACGTAGATGATGGCTTTGCATCTGAGCATTGCAATGAAGAGTGGGTTCAGTGTGGAAGCGGTGATGAGTGCGATCGCGTGCGACTTGGACTCGTTCTCGCACCGGTGCTGATTCTTCTCCTGTAGACTCTCTAGTGATTTCTTCAGGTTTAAGCCGATTCACAGCTACTTGTAAATCAATGCGATCCATTAATGGTCCTGATAGCTTCGACCAATATTGTTCCCGTTGGCGAGGGGAACAGGTGCAGGGTTGGATCGGGTCACCAAAGTATCCACAGGGACAGGGATTGGTACTAGCCACTAAGGTAAACTGAGCAGGAAACTGTACCGATTGGCGGGTGCGGGAAATAGTGACTTGTCCGTCTTCCAAAGGTTGGCGTAAGAACTCTAGGACATTGCGCTTGAATTCTGTCAACTCGTCTAAAAATAAAACTCCCCGGTGGGCTAAGGAAATTTCTCCCGGTTTCGGAAAACTACCACCACCCACAAGAGATGGGCCAGAGGCGGAATGATGGGGACTGCGAAAAGGGCGATCGCAGATCAGTTTGCCGCGATTTTTCAATAAGCCAGCAACAGAATAAATTTGAGTGACTTCCAAAGCTTCAGCAAAACTCAACGGTGGCAAAATTCCCGGTAATCGTCGCGCCAACATGGTTTTACCACTGCCAGGAGGACCGACAAAGATTAAATTATGTCCCCCAGCCGCAGCAATTTCTAACGCTCGACGCCCATGAGCCTGACCTTTAACATCCTTCAAATCCGGTGCAGTGGACTGGGTTACTTGCAACTGCCCCACGCTATCAATCTCTACCGGTGAATAGCGGTTTGGCTGGTTAAGGAAATCAGCAACATCTGATAGGTGCTCAAATCCATAAACAGTGATGCCATTCACCACTGCAGCTTCTGTAGCATTGTCAGCAGGAACCACTAACCCAGTAATTCCCATTTGCTTTGCTGCCGCAGCAATTGGAAGTACACCAGCCACAGGTCGCAAACTGCCATCAAGGGACACTTCTCCGAGAAATAGGTGGTCTCCCAATAACTGAGGATTTAACTGTTCCGATGCCGCTAAAATACCAACACTGATCGGTAAATCAAAACTAGGACCTTCTTTCCGTAAGTCAGCCGGAGCCAGGTTAATCACAATTTTGCGTATCGGAAAGGCAAAACCAGCATTTTTCAGTGCTGCTTTCACCCGTTCTCGGGACTCTTGGACAGCGGTATCCGGTAAACCAACGACTACAATTCCCGGTAAGCCACCGGACACATCTACTTCAACCCCTACTTTTACAGCATCAATGCCGATAATTGAACCACTCCAAACCCTAGCCAGCATAGTGTTAGCCTGATACGTGTTTTGGGACAAGGAAAATAACAGGACTTACGCGGTTAAGTGTCTTTCGCCCCCCTAGCCCCCCAATTATGGGGGGTAATGATGTCAAAGTCCCCCAGAATTGGGGGATTTAGGGGGCAAATGCGTAAGTCGTGAATAAAATAAGGGGAGAGTAGGAAAACTCCCCATCTCCCCATTACCAGTCTCACCTTTTCCTTCGTTTCTCTTTTTAGGAACCTTCACTTAAAGGCAAGTATAGTGCTTATCCCCTGGAGAGTTTAACCGGAAAATTACATAAATACTGATATCCTTTCGATAACAGGGATATAACCTAGGATTTTCGGGGAATCGGGAATCGGGAATCGGGAATCGGGAATCGATAATCGGTAATCGGTAATCTTACGAGCATTAGCCATTAGCAATTACCTATTACCAAAAATCCAGGGACTACTTGGGAAGAGATTAATCGAACTTGAGATTACAGATAGTTTTCCACTAACGCAAAATTATAGTAGACCTCTTACAAAAGTATTGTTCTGATAGTGTTTGTCTCAATTCTTGTTCAGATGATCCGCTGCTCCGAAGTTCCCTGTTCCCTACAACTGCCGCCAAGTCTAGTATACTGAGGTTGGGTTGATAGGAATTACCCATGCAGTCGTTTGAACCAGGTTTTATTGAGCGCCAGCTGATTCCTCAAAATCTACTGCGTACTATCCGGCTGATTGGTGAGTACAAAGGCAAGCAAGAACTGTTCAAAGAACAGTCACCCCAAGTTTTGCAAACACTACTTCAGGCGGCGATTATTCAGAGTACTGAGTCCTCCAACCGCATAGAAGGCATTACAGTGCCCCTGGAACGCATCAAGGAACTGGTAGCTGAAAAAACTACGCCCCGCGATCGCTCCGAACAAGAAATTGCTGGCTATCGAGATGTACTTAGTACGATCCACAGCAGCTATGCTCACATCCCTTTCACTCCAGGGGTGGTGTTACAGCTGCATCGTGACCTTTATCAGTTTTCTGTTGGTGAGGGTGGGCGCTGGAAGTCGGTAGATAATCAAATCAGCCAAACTTATCCAGATGGTACAAAGGTTCTGAGGTTTCAACCACTTGCGGCTTATGCTACACCATCCGCGATGGAACGCTTGCACGAACAGTTCAATCGCCTCTGGCAGTCTGAGGAATTCGAACCTTTATTGCTCATCCCCACCTACGTCTTGGATTTTCTGTGCATCCACCCTTTTAGTGATGGAAATGGACGGATGGCTAGGCTGCTGACACTACTGTTACCGAAAAAATTGGGTTTAAAGCCCCGTCCTTCCAGGACGGCTTTAGATGTGGTACAATAAAACCATAAGCAATAGACTTTAAAAGTAGAAAGACAATATCTAACCATAAGTAGACAACGTAAAAAATATGTTTTGCGTACGTATTGCGTAATTGGGTCTAACGACTTAAAAGTCTATGAAAAAATTAGATAAAAAAAGTGTCTATCTATAGAAAAAAAGGTACGGTGGGGCACACCGAAACCTAGTCATAGACTAAACCGCTTAGTTTGGAACGCATTGTAGAACGCACAAAGGAAAGCTACTACGATACACTTTACCAGTCCTCCCAAAGCTGGCATCAGGGACAGCATAGTTTGTTACCTTGGTGGGAGTATTTTCTGGGAGTGTCGGTGCTATCGGCGTACCGGGATTTTGAGAAACGGGTTGGGTTAGTAACCTCAACCAAAGGCGCTAAAACAGCGATGGTGCAAGATGCCATTAACAATATAGTTGGAGATTTTTCGATCAAGCATTTACAGGAACAATGTCCTAATGTAGGAATTGATCTGATTCGCCGTATCTTGGGCCAGCAAAGGAAGGCTGGGCGGCTCGAATGCCTTGGGCGAGGACCAAATGCCCGTTGGCGGAAGAAATAGGTACTGTACCTATTAAATAGGTACTGACAAGCTACTTAGTACCTATTTAATAGGAATTTCCGTTGGAGAAGCTGTGTGCTCAGG
>NZ_JAAHHX010000170.1:0-3805 GCF_010672065.1 Moorena sp. SIO4A1
TGCTGACTGCTGACTGCTGACTGCTGACTGCTGACTGCTGACTGCTGACTGCTGACGACAGCTATTGATCAACCCACTCTAATTGTAAATACTTCTCCAATAATGCCAATAATTTCTGCTCGTCAACTGGTTTTGGCAGAAAAGCATCACAGCCAAGTCTCTGAGTTTCCTTCTGCACAACATCCCAGTTGTTAGCAGAGAAGGCAATAATTGGTACATTCTTCATTGCTGGTATCTGTTGTAATTCCGGAATCATCGTGAAACCAGTTTTAACAGGCATAAATAAATCCGTTAAAATCAGATCAGGTCCAATTACCCTGGCCAGCTCCAATGCTTGCTGAGCATTCTGGGCTAATACCACTTCAAAACCCAAAGGTTTGAGCATATTTAGCAATACCAAGCGATTTTCTGTTATGTCATCCACCACTAACAATTTACGTCGTTTTCCTTTATAAATCAACCCTTTAACAGCAATATCTGGTTCAGCATTTGCAACAATATCTATCACAGGTAAGGTAACATCAAACCAAAATGTTGAACCTTTGCCCAATTGACTTTTAACCTTTAGTTTACTTCCCATCAAGTTAACGATTTGCTGACTAATCGCTAAACCTAAACCCGCTCCAGCTATCCGACGCTCGGTATCCCCTACTTGTTCAAAGGGTTGGAATATTTTCTCTAACTGTTGAGGACTAATTCCTATGCCAGTATCGATGACCTCAAAGCGAATCGTCCGAGAATGGATGTTATAATCTCCCCCTTGAATCCTGGTGTTGGAAGACTTCGATATTCCTAAAATAGAGTTTTGTTTCTCAATGACTCCAACATTAAATGTGACATTACCTTGGTCAGTAAATTTAACTGCATTACCTAATAGATTGAGTAAAACCTGTCGTAACCTTTTCTGATCTAACTTAACCCCTGTGGGTAGGTTACCTTGAGTTTTATAGTTAAACAATATATTTTTTTCATTAGCTCCCATGCGGATAATACCAACTACCCCTTCCAAGAAGCTTGGAAAATGAACCTCACGGGGGTAGAGTTCCATCTTACGGGCTTCGATTTTAGAGAAGTCTAAGAGATCGTTAATTAGGGTCAATAGATAGGTTCCACTTTGCTCTATAATTTTTAAACCTTGTATTTGCTGCTGTCTTAAATTGCGATCGCTCCTTGGGGTGCTGCCCTTCACGTCATCGTTTTGGGTAGCAACTTTAGCTGTATCGCGCTGGAGAATTCTGGCATAGCCTAAGATGCTATTGAGGGGAGTGCGCAATTCATGGCTGATGTTAGCTAAAAATTGGCTTTTAGCTTGGTTAGCAACTTCCGCAGCTTCTTTAGCTTTCCCTAATTCCACAGTACGTTCTTGCACTCGGATTTCTAAACCCTGATTCGTTTTCTCTAGAGCCGTAAAAGAATCCTGCAATTGCTGTGCCATCTGGTTAAATGACTGAGCCAACACTCCAGTTTCATCGTCACTCAACACAGGAGCTTTATGGTTTAGATTGCCACTAGCTACCTGAATAGCTGCCTCTGTGATTGCCCGAATCGGTTTGGTAATCTGGCTTGATAGTAGATAAACTCCTACTAGGAGCAGTCCAGTAGAACTCAATCCAATCAGCACAATGTTCCCAGCTAGCCGACGAGCAGGAGCAAAAGCTTCTTGCTGAGAGATCTCAGCTAGTAACGCCAGGTTCTGTTTCTCCAACCAGTGATACACACCGATAACAGGTATCCCATCGTAATTTCGATAAAGTCCAGCACTATTTTTTCCTTGGGTAGCGTTATCAATACCCAAACTACTAACTCCGTCAGAGTATTTTTGATTCTCAAACTGACCTGAGGCGATGAATATATTTTTTCGTTCCAATCGACCGACTAGATAGGTTTCGCCACTCTTACCTAAGCCAGTACGGTCTCGAATTAGGTTATCAACTTCTTGAAGATCGAGAGTAATGGAAATCACTCCTATACGGTTACCGGATTGGTTAAGGACGGGTGTGGCAAAAGTGATGGCTGTTTTGCCTGTTCTTGAAGAGCTATAAAACGTTGGCTTAATGTCCGTTTGATCTCGGGTGAAGTAAGTAGTAGTCGCACCAAGGGGTTGATAGTTGCCCTCCAAAGTTTTGTTAGTTGAAAAAATGATAATCCCACCAGTTGTGAGCAGGGAAATTTCTCGTAGATTAGGCTTAATGGCAGCTAAATCAGTCAGGTATTCTGAAATGCTATTATAGGCGATTTGATAATCTCTTGACCTGGTTTGAGACCTTTTGCTGCTCAGCAAGACCTCGGCTTGTCTTCGGATTTCTGGTAACTGAGCCGATAACAGCACATCTTGGCGCTGATTGTTAAACCATTGATTGAGTTCAGCAGATTTGATAGACACAGCAACACTGAGTCGATCAAAGACAGATTGTTTGAGAGCTTTTCTAGCTAAACTATAAGCAGTAATGGCTACAATAGTTACCGTAACAACTGATAAAAGTGAAAAGTAATTGACCAGCTTTGACAGTAATGTTTTTTGAGTTAATTTGATCATAACAATCATAATAAGCTCTAAAATTTAGCTTTTTGCGTCAACTCAATCCTTTGTAGGGACTGAGCTATCAGCCTTGGCCTTGGCCTATGGCCACGCTACGCGAATGGCCACGCTACTTGAGGTGCTATCAGCATTGGCCTATGGCCACGCTACTTGAGGTGCTATAATATAATTTAATGCAACACCTGACTCATAACTATAGCAATTATCAGCAACCTTTGAGTGACATTGCTTATCTTTTTAAGGCAACAGGCAACAGGCAACAGACAACAGGCAACAGACAACAGGCAACAGACAACAGGCATGCTATAAAGATGGTTTTAAGGGATGCAGGGCGGCGCTATATCCCTTGCTCATAACACCAAAAACTCCATCGTAATTACGATATATCGACCCTGTTACCTGTTCCCTTTTTATATCAATCTTATCTTCAAAATTAAAATAAGAATGCGATAACAATTATTGTGATAACGAATAATCTAACTAGGTTTATACCAATTAGAAAAAATTTTATTAATTTTATCAATAGCTCGATTAGTTGCTTGCTTAATTGACAAATTATCCACCACAATTTTTCTAATCACTTCCCCCCAAACGTTTTGAGCAGCCACTTCACTATAAGCTGGGTTTAACACTTGATAAGCTGGTCGGGTGTTTTGTAACTGCTGTAGCGCCACAGAAATATGAGGATCACTGGGATTTTTCCAAAAGGGTTTTTCAAACAGTTTCGGCATCACGGGTAAGTATCGACCCTGAGACCCTTCTGTGTAGGCTTGTAAGTTTTGCGGTTGTGCCAAATATGAGAGAAAATTCTTGGCATACTCCTGTTTTGTGGAGGCTTTAAAGAGAATGACCTGTTTGATCTCTATGATGAATCTCATCAGTTCCCCACTAGGTTTATTGGGCCACTTAACTGTAGAAAGTTGCTTGGTGTAAATTTCGGGATCTTGTCGTTGGGAACCTGGAACTGAGAGAGTATGATTGACCGTCATCAGGCTAGTGCGGCTGAGTAACGTTACATTGTTGCCTGTATTATCCCAATCTACGGCATCCGGTGGCACATTCTTATTGACATAAAAACTGGTATATTTCCTTAGAGCAGCCTCAATGGCTTGCTTAACTTGGGAATCGTCTAAGCGTAATTTGCCATTTTTATCAATTAGTTTGACATTGTAGGCTTCTAGAAATTGCTCAAAATTGTTGTAGGTATCTAAGCTCAGGGACATAGGCATGCCGATACTATACATATTGGGATAACTGCTCTGACGC
>NZ_JAAHHX010000171.1:0-3801 GCF_010672065.1 Moorena sp. SIO4A1
TGAAGTATGAATGCGCGATCGTCTGGTTTTGGTAAAGCCCCCTAAATCCCCCAATTTTGGGGGACTTTCAGAGTTTTGTTCCCCCCAGAATTGGGGGGCTAGGGGGGCGAAATTTGCTGTAAACACTACATCATAGTAGCCATCGGCACCATTTCCACTCCAGGTCAGGTTAATGGCATAAGGAATTTCAGATTGCAATGACCACCAGTCTTCTGGCTCTACTCCCTTTTCTTGCAGCTGGTCTAGCAACTCCCCTACGGTTCGAGGACAATTAGGACTAGCTAAAGTAGCGTACGCCTGGACATCTGACCAAATCCTAGCATTGGGAACGCGGTTAACTAACAGGATTTCAGGCTTTGTTTCCAACAGTTGCTTTTTGACATCAGACAAGGTAAGTCTATCTTTGAGCCAGTCAAGACACAGGGGCGGAACTGCTGAAGTATCAACCTTTTGACCTACATGAATAATCGCATCGTATCGAAAGCGAGTTAGCTCATTTTGATAGTGTCCCCGTTTGAGCTGAATTTCTACATGATTAATTTGGGGGAGATGTTCCTCAAGCGCTAGAAAGAAAGCCGGAGCGATGGTTAGTTTCTTAGTTTCAGCTATCCTTTCCTCGATGCGATCGCGCAGCGCTATTGTAGACTCAGAAGAGGGTGCTTGATGTAACTGAACGGATGTATGAAAGGCTTCGAGTAAAGGGAAACTCTCCACATCGCCAATAAAAATACTACCCCCAGGCTGGACTAACTGCACCACTTTTTCGATGACGGACACCAGGTAGTCCATGTTGGGGAAAAACTGGATAACTCCATTAATTACTACCGTGTCAAAGGTTTCGGAGTCTATTCCTGCTAAATCATCTGCTGGACTATGGCTAACCTTGACCAATTTCTCTAAAGGACTATTCCTAATCTGCTCTTCGATATAGCGGAGTCCTTGAGCAGCAATATCTGTACCCCAATAAGATTCGCAATGGGGAGCAACCCGAAACAATAGTAAACCTGTACCGCAACCAATTTCTAATATTCGTTTGGGGTGCAAGGACAGAATCCGCTCTACTGTATGGTCAACCCACTCCCGCACTTGTTCTTCTGGTAAGTTTTTTCCGGTATAGCTATCGTACCAGCCACCAAGATGAAAACCAGCTTCCCAATCATCTGATGGCTTACTGTAGGCTTCATCCCATACTTTTTCCCATTGCTGAACTTGCTCTGTTTCCACAGGTGCAGATTCGGATTCCCCAGGTACAAGATAAGCCACTAAACGTTTGTCTTGGTTATCTTCTCTAGCTAAAACCACAGCCTGCTTCAGCTTGGGCTGTTGGCTTAGCAATACTTCAATTTCGCCTAGTTCGATACGGTAACCCCGAATCTTAACTTGGTCATCTAATCGACCGAGAAACTGGATATTACCATCCGGTAGGTAGTGAGCCAAATCCCCGGTTTTGTAAAGGCGATCGCTATCTGTCTTTACTTTGTTAAACGGGTTAGCAATAAATCTTTGGGCAGTTATTTCCGGTCGGTTCAGGTAGCCTCGCGCTAGACAAACACCACCGATGTATAACTCCCCCTCCACTCCAGCTGGAACTGGTTTTAGGGACTGATCAAGAAGATAAATCTCGGTATTGGCAATAGGACGACCAATGGCAGGAAGTGCTGGCCAACTGCTTGGGGAACCTTTTAGGGTAAAAGAGGTGACCACATGAGTTTCTGATGGGCCATAGTGATTGTGTAGGGTACAATCGTTTAGCTTCTCGAACAAGTTAGCGATCGCAGGAGTAATCTGCAACTGTTCCCCGGCGGTAATTACTTCCCGTAGACTTGCCGGAAATACTCCGAAAGTATCGGCCACTTCAGCAATTTGCTGCAAAGCCACAAAGGGAATAAATAGTCGAGCCACCTCTTGTTCTGCTAGTAATTTTAACAGAAATAGTGGGTCGCGCCGCACTTCTTCCGAGATTAAAACCAGTGTTCCCCCTCCACACCAGGTCGAGAAAATTTCTTGGAAGGAAACATCAAAACTTATCGGGGCAAATTGCAGTGTTTTGCTATCGTTGGCAACTACAGTATTTTCCAGCTGCCACTTGATCAGATTAACTAGGGAACGGTGGGGCATGGCTACCCCTTTTGGCTTACCTGTAGAGCCGGAAGTGTAGATAATATAAGCCAAGTTATCAACTGTCAGGCTGCTAGTAGGATTTTGTTCGTTATGGGTAGAGATGATTTCCCAATCTGTATCTAAACAAATCACACTAGCTTGATGTTTCGGTAATTGAGAGACTAATTGGCTTTGAGTCAGCAATACCGATGCCTGGGAGTGGTCAAGCATGTAGGCTAGGCGCTCTGGGGGATAAGCGGGGTCTAAGGGCACATAAGCTCCACCTGCTTTGAGAATTGCCAACAGTCCCACCACCATCTCAACAGAACGCTCTACACAAATCCCAACTAACACTTCAGGTTCTACGCCCAAAGTTTGTAAATGGTGCGCTAATTGGTTGGCTTTAGTATTGAGGGCTCGGTAGGTTAGCTGCTGGTCTGCAAAGACTACAGCAACTGCGTCCGGTGTTCGTTCTACTTGTGCTTCAAATAGCTGAGGAATACAACGGTAGTTATCTTGGTGATTATTCAAGTTAAGCTTGATCAAAACAAAAATTTCCTGCTTCTTATACTTTATACGACCATAAACTGCGGATTTTATCTCTTATCCTCCCGCTGTTTTGGGGAGCTGGTGATGATTGCTAATGAGCTTAGTTTATGACCCTGAGTAGTATAACACTTGACCGGAGAATAGAGAAATATACTGTTGAAGCTGGAGAGCAATGGTGAGGTAAAATATACCATTATCGCTAGTTTATCAAATCGATAAAATGTAATTTATATTGTTGATAATAGTAATGATTTACATAGTTTTTTTAAAATTTTAGATTACCAATTCCCGATTCCCTGTTCCCTAAACTGCTAAAATTATGTACCTCAACGAATTGATATATGGTTGAATAATAGATTATACTATATCTAACTATATAACTAAAAATTATGTCAACAAAAATTGGCGCTGAAGACTATTATGATAAATTTGCTGCTAAATATGACGAAGTGTTAAAGGCACCCAGTTCTAATGTACAGTATGTCAATGAAGCCGTTAAAATTTTCCATGGACATAATCACCATCAAGGCAGTGTTTTAGATATTGCTTGTGGGACAGGTATCCTAAGTGAATTGTTGCAAGGAGAGTTTGACTATACAGGGATTGATATTTCCAGTAAAATGCTGGATTATGCGGCCAAAAGAGGGTATACAACCATCCACAAACCCATTGAAACAGCACTTGTTGAAATTGATAGCCAGTCCTACGATTTTGTTTTTTGTTTAAGTTCTTTACTGTGTGTCGAAGACGCCGCAACAGCGATAAAACACATCGGTCGAATTGCCCGAAAAACTAGTCTAATTAGCCTTGATGAAACAACATAAGAATATATTAAAAACTTTGTTGTTCCAGTTTATGATCACTCTAAAATTGCCATCGAAAATGCCATCGAAGATTATTTTATTGTGGGTTGGACTTCTCCAACCCTAGGGATTACAATCCGAACTCGTATGATTTATATTGAAGCAAATAAATAGGATTTTTAATAGCAAAGGGAATCGGGAATCGGGAATCGGGAATCGGGAATCGGGAATCGGGAATCGGGAATCGGGAATCGGGAATCGGGAATCGCGAATCGGGAATCGGGAATCGGGAATCGGGAATCGGTAATCGGGAATCGGGAATCGGGAATTTAGAATCGGGAATCGGGAA
>NZ_JAAHHX010000172.1:0-3775 GCF_010672065.1 Moorena sp. SIO4A1
AGATTCCTGCTCAACCTAAACCAGGTCTGATCAACGTTTTAATTGAAATTCCCGCAGGTAGTAAAAATAAGTATGAGTTTGACAAGGATCTAGAAGCCTTTGCCCTTGACCGGGTACTTTATGCATCCGTACAGTACCCCTATGACTACGGCTTTGTCCCTAACACTCTAGCAGATGATGGTGATCCTCTTGATGGTATGGTGATAATGGATCAACCTACGTTCCCTGGTTGTGTCATTACCGCTAGACCAATCGGGATGCTGGAAATGATCGATGGGGGTGATCGGGATGAAAAAATTCTGTGTGTTCCTGACAAGGATCCTCGCTACGCTGAGGTAAAAACTCTCCAAGATATAGCGCCCCATCGGTTGGATGAGATTGCTGAATTTTTCAAGACATACAAAAATCTGGAAAAGAAAGTCACTGAAATTTTAGGATGGAAAGATCTTGATCACGTAATGCCTTTGGTGGAAGAGTCGATCAAAAACTATAACAAGTAGGGACTGATCAAGTGGGAACTCATCGGTGAGATGAGTTCCACTAGAGTTTCTTTTCTTAGGCTAATGGTTGATGCTAGAAAGCTAGCAAGGCGATTAGCCATTCTCTGTTTTAAGGGCAAGCATAAAAAAATCCCCCAACCCTACTAGACTAGGGTCAGGGAGTGATACCAACAGAAGCTCAAAGATATTACCTTTTTAGGTGAGAAGATAATCGGGTGAGAATGGGATGGGGTGAGCAGTTATACTTGAGATGGGCATAAACTGAGCTTTTGGTTTAGCTGTCGAGGTTAAGCTATAAGGAAATAGGCTGACTTCCGATAGATGAAAGCTGACCGATCAAGGGATAAGCGATGCAATACCCAGTTCCCATTCTGATTGATTGATTGAATTAATTTGATGCATGTGTGACATAGGTCACAAACTGTTTGTTCCTAAATCCGTTAAAATTAACCAACACTTAAGATACAGTTAAGATAAAGCATAACTGTATCTTAACTTGTTTCGGGGGGCTGAACGGTTCGAGATTAGAGATATGACTAAATTACTGGGGCTGTTGTGCTTGCTTTCCCCCATCTAATTACTCTTAATGTGTGCAATTTGGTGTATGCAATTTGATGTATGCAATTTGATGTATGCAATCGGCCCGCTTTAACAGAAATTAGTGGTTAACCACAGATGGTTACTTAATAGTACCTGAGTATCCTCTAGTGGGAATCTACCAATGGGAATAATTCCTAACTTAGGTTCACTTAATTCATAGATTGAAAATGCAAAATCTAGTAGCACCCAAACTAGGCCAATATAAGGCTAAACCCAGCCTAAACAATGGTACTGGAGGGGATATGAGCGTCCGATTTTGGGGCGTTAGGGGTCAAATTTCTGCTCCTGGGACAGATACCATTCGCTATGGTGGCAATACATCTTGTGTAGAAATGCGTGTTGGTAGAAAACGCTTAATCTTTGACGGTGGCAGTGGTTTGCGGGTGCTGGGAAATCATTGGCTTAAGGAAATGCCCATAGAAGCTCACATTTTTTTTTCCCATAGCCATTGGGACAGCATTCAAGGGTTTCCCTTTTTTACTCCTGCGTTTATTCCTGGTAACTGTTTTCATCTCTATGGAGCAGCAGCACCTGATGGGGCGTCCATCGAACAGTGTCTAGGTCAGCAAATGATTCCTCCAAATTTTCCAGTGCCCCTTCAGGTCATGCAGTCAGATCTGAAATTTCACGGGCTGAGGTCAGGTCATACAGTCACCCTAGATGATGTAACAGTGGAGGCTGTGCTTCTTAATGACTCACATCAAGCAATGGGTTATCGGGTCAACTGGCAAGGATATGCTGTTGTATACGCCACTACTCACTCCCATGGTTGGGGTGGCATTGATGAAAACTTACGATACCTATCCCGTCAGGCAGATTTGCTAATTTTGAATACTCCCTTTCCCCTCAAAGAAGATGATCTGCTTAATGATTCACCTTTGATTTGGCAAGATGACCGTTGGCAAACTGGGATAGTAACGGCAAAGGTGGCAGGTGTTAAGCGCATAGTTATGTCTCGTTATCATCCTGACTATAATGATGATTATCTCGACAGACTACAAAAGCAACTCCAGTCTTTCTATCCTAATCACTTACTGGCTCGGGAGGGGATGGTTTTGCCTGTTTGTTCAAGGGTATAGATGATTAGGTATGACTATAGTGCTGGAATTTTAGATAAATTTGTGGAATTATATTGCTCACTATATTGCCTTAACAGGTGTTGGGAACACATGATCACATTGGTCTGAATAGAATTAGGTAGTTTTGATATTCCCCAGAATGCGATGCTCCTTGGCCTTGGCCTATTGGCCACGCTACGCGAATGGGCCACGCGGGGCGCGTTTGGAGCCGCTACGCGATGCTCTGGAAGAGCCGCTACGCGAACGCACTCTGGGGAATGCTATTGGTTATTACTCGCTTTCGGGGTACTGATACTGAACGGAATGTTTCAGCCTGGTGGTTGTTGGTTACTGGAAATTCCTCTAGTTAAGTTTTCGATTAGATTAGCCCAATCCTTTAATATATAGCGCTATAGTTCAAGAGTTGTCCTGTCAGGTAAATATATTTCGCAATACTTTAAAAAATACTTTTAAAGATGTCTATTTGATCAGCTTCATCAGCTGGCTTGGGGCAAGTGATTGGGGAAAACGCTACCTCTATCAGGCAATCCCTATGCCCAAAAAAAAAAGAGAGCCACGTTTTTGACTCTCTCGATCATCAGGGTGCATCTACTAATTAAAATTTATCACCAATGATGAGGGGTGTGACCCCTCATCGCAAAAATCAGCCATTTGGCTGATACATATGGGCTCAATACCTGTGCGATATTGCCTGTCCGATATAGATTATGTTGGCTTTTTGGCTTATTTTTAGCTCAATTACACCGGATCAGCCCAAAACTTGTGCCCTAAGGGTCATCCTATAGGACAAACATCTAGATTCGTAATAATTCAAGGGTATTGAGAGCAAATTGACAAAAGCGATCGCGCGGGTGGCAGAGATGATCTCAAGCTTGTGCCAGTGGGAAGATAACCAAAAACTGAGGTCAATAGTTATCAGTTAGTAGGGGTAGACAACCGTGGCTCTGTATAGTGGATCTGTATAGTAGTAAGTAGCAGGATACTCTGTTGACTGAAGTGATGCTCTAGAAAAGACTTGAAATCCTAGGTACTTTACTGGTGGAATCATTCATTCGCGAAGCGTGGCCCACGGCCAAGGTTTTGATGAAATTTCCTGAAACTCTAGATTACCTTAAGTAGTGGGTATTAGAATTAACTTAAGTTACACCCTTGTCTGATGAAATTTGCTACTATTGCCCAAGCTAATAGAATAATAATCTTTATACTAACGTTTTGCTTAAGTGGGTGTTTTCCTCAACTTGATCAAATACTCATAAATCCATCTTGTAGGAAAGCTGAAGAAGTTGTAAAAACAGCCCAAAATCAATTCAATAGTATAGTGTTTAATGTGACCGTAGAAAGTACCGATCAAGAAACCATTGAAAAGCTATACTCACAATTTAAAACTCTTGAAGAGTCAGAAGAACAAGCTTATAAAATATGTCACAAAACCTAGCTCATTTTTTTTATTTATATAGCTTTATTTAAAGGTAACAAGTAACAGGCAATAGGGACATAATAGCAGCGATTAATCGCTTTTTTTCAATTCTATGTTTACATCTCAAAGATAAAGCCTCTATTTATTATTTTACCGAAAACTAATCCTTATCAAGCCAA
>NZ_JAAHHX010000173.1:0-3754 GCF_010672065.1 Moorena sp. SIO4A1
TCAACTAAACCCCTAATTCCAAGCAAAGCTGTTCCCAAACCCACTCCTGTCCCTCAGTACAGGACAAAAGTTGCAAAAAGTGCCAGGGAGAGGGTTTGATGGAAATTACCACAAAGACCACAAACCCTCATGGAACAGATTAACCAACTTCGAGCCAAATTGCGACCCCACCTGGGCTGGCATGGGGCGCGACTCTCCTTCGTCGCCATGTTCCTCATAGCCCTATTTCGAGCCAAAACAGTCAATAAGCGCGGAGTTGGCGACCGTGTGCGGAGGAAAAGCCGCTGATGCATCTCACTACAAGCGAATGCAGCGATTCTTCCGGTCTTTTGACCTAGACATGGCTCAAATTGCCCAGATGCTCGTCAAATTGGCTGGAATCCCTCAACCTTGGGTACTGAGCCTTGACCGCACTAACTGGTCTTTCGGAAAAACCCACTTCAACATCTTAATGTTGGGTGTGGTCCATGAGGGGATTGCTTTCCCCTTGCTGTGGACTCTGCTTGAGAAGCAGGGCAATAGTAACAGTGATGAACGTATGGATTTACTTGATCGCTTTGAAGCTTTGTTTCCTGATGTGGTGATCGCGTACCTAACTGCTGACCGGGAATTTATCGGCCAAGAGTGGCTGTCCTATCTGTTGATGGACAAGCCAATTCCCTTTCGGATACGCATACGTCAAAGTGACTTGATTCGATCCCGGACTCGGCAACAAGCCGTACCAGGGTCTGGCTATTTTGCCAACTTGTCCGTCGGGGAAACTCGCGTCCTTTCAGGTCATCATTGGGTTTGGGGTCGCCCAGTCTATGTGATTGGCGCTCGCCTACAACCGACTCAAAAAGGAGATGATAATTTTCTGATTCTGGTCACCAATCATTGCCCCGAACAAGCTTTATCGGATTATACCCGCCGTTGGGGCATCGAGACCCTGTTTGCGGCACTGAAGACTCGGGGTTTTTGCCTTGAATCGACTCATTTCAATGATGCCCCGAGACTGAGCAAACTTTTGGCTTTGTTAGCGATCGCCTTTGTGTGGGCGATGAAGACGGGTTTGTGGCAACATACACTCAAGCCCATTCCGATTAAATCCCATCAACGACGAGCCAAGAGCCTATTTCGTTTGGGATTTGATTATCTGCGCTCAATTTTCACCAATCTTGACCACCAGTTCCCAGCTTTTCTTAACTCTCTCCATTTTTTGTCCTGTACTTAGCGCGGGATGATGTGGTGTAAATGAACCTGATTGTAATTTCCTAGTGGTTGACCGCAATATGGACAAACGTATTGTTGCCGTAAGGCTATCTTATTTTTGCCCTTGGGAAGTCTTCCTTCTGCGGTCTTTTTGGCTGGTGATTTCTCCCTTTTTTCCCAATATTCTTTCAAATCCGGGTTATCCGGTGAGAAGTTATGTGTTACCAGAGTATGTCTGGTAATTTTTGTCCATTGTGCCTTTTCCAGATACAGGTCTTTTGAGCCAAAAACATACTGGTCTTCTCTACCTGGGCAGAACTTCCCATAATGTTTCTTCTTAATCCATTCCCAGGATTTTTGGCCGTATTTCCTTTTGCCCCATCGAACTAATTTCCAGTTTACGTATTGTTGTAGTTTGGAGAAAGTCTCTTTGGCTACAACTCCACTGTGATAGTTAGTCCATCCCCTGATGATGGGTTGAAGCTTGGGAATTCTGCTTTCTGGGGATGCCCCTTTAAGCTTGGCCATTTCTATTTTGATTTTCTTCTTGATATTTTTGAGGCTTTTGTCGGATGGTTTGATGAATGTGATGAACCCTGTTCTTTTGGTGGTTGTCTTATATTTCCTGAAATTCCATCCTAGAAAGTCAAATCCTTCGGTTAGATGAGTTATCCTGGTCTTTTCCTCTGATAGAGTTAATCCTTTTTTGGTCAACCACTTTCTTGTGATTTCCTTAGCATTTGCGGCATCTTCTTTGGTCTCGGTAAGGATTACAAAGTCATCCGCAAAGCGAACTAGTGTTCTATTTGAGGTGTTGTACCAGGAAGGTTTACCGTTCCTTGAATCTTTCCTTTCCTTGTAAGTTATTCCTAGTTCTTCTTCCAATCCATGTAGGGCTATGTTGGCTAGGAGAGGGCTTATTATTCCCCCCTGTGGGGTGCCCGAATCTGTTGGGTGAAATGTGTTTTTATCCACATATCCTGCCTTTAGCCATTTTTCAATAGCCCCTCGGGCTGGAAAATTTCCTATGGAATCTAATAGGGGTTGATGGGCTATGTTGTCAAAACATCCTTTTATGTCTGCTTCTACTACCCACCACTTCCTATTTTTTTCGCCATTGATATTCAAGAAGATTCTTTGGCGGGCGTCGTGAGTACTTCTTTTTGGTCTGAATCCATAAGATGTACCCTCGAATTGAGCTTCCCATGTTGGCTCCAGCGCATTTTTGACAATGGCTTGCAAACATCTGTCGGTGATACTTGGTATCCCTAATGGTCGTTGTTTACCATTGCTTTTAGGTATATAGATGCGTTTGGTTGGTTTGGGAGACCATGACTTTAAGGTAGATAAGGTTTGTACCATCTGCTCCCTCTGTTGTGGGTTCAGACATTTTTCCTTATCCAATCCTGCTGTCTTTCTGCCCTTATTTTCCTGGGTGACTCTTTTGACCGATACCTGGATGTTGCTATAACTCCTGAGCATTAATCTCTGGAGTTTGTTAACTTTTTTCCAGTTGCCTTCACGTGTCGCTTTGAAAATACGTTGTCTTAATTTCCTTACCTGACGGTGGGCTTCTTTCCAATTGATGGAATGCCAATCGTTAGGTTGTTCTGTTACGATACTCCCGTCCGAAGACGTTAGTTCAATCTTTTCCATATACAATTTAAGGTAATCAATCACGTAGTTCCTTTGCTCGGAATCAGCTCTGAAATTCAGCGCTCTTTCGAGTGAGGGATTTTTCTTTTTACCCTCTATCCGACCGGTTATTTATTCCCGTTCCCTTTCAGGTTGTCGGCTTTTGCAAGGTTCAGACTTCTACCGGACCCAGAGTTATACCTCCTCTTGCGATTTGGCTACCCTGTGTATCGACCTGACACCAGGGACTCCATCTCGGCTTACCCGGTTACACACATTGAAGATACGAATCTGAGGTTGCCGTCTTTACACCGAGTCCTTTTTGAGATTCGACTGAATATTAGCCGATATCCAGTCCTTGGAGCTTATATCCCCATCATCGGTTTGATCAGGGATATTCATGTTTACGGTGCCTTTGAACAACGGTTCGTGTCCCTCAACCCTTTGATTCTTTCCCTGTTCGGTTATCACCTATCCGATGGTTCGGTTCAAACTTACTTTCTCTCTAGCTGTGAGACCTAAATCTACGGGTTATTACCAGTTTCAGTCGAAACCAGACATTCCTTCGATTCATGCCCCTTTGAGTGGGAACCAGCCTGAATCTTAGGCTGTGGAAGGCTTTTTACCCCTTCCACTTCAATGAGCGCCTTCTTCGGTCGCCCGGCTAATATCATGTTATGATAGTTACCCTTAATAAAAATCTCCCCCATCTCCCCATCTCCCCATCTCCCCATCTCCCCACACTTCCCACACTTGCGGGAGTGATAGATTTACAACAAAAAGCTGATAGCTGATAGCTTAAGTCCTTTGTTTCCAAAGGTTTTCAAATGTTCTATCCTATTTTAATAACTTTCTCAGGGTTATCTCATACTTTTCAAAGACTCAGTTAAGATAGGTTAAATACTTTAAATAATAATTACATAGATTG
>NZ_JAAHHX010000174.1:0-3714 GCF_010672065.1 Moorena sp. SIO4A1
CTATTCCGTTGGTGATATTGTTGTGTATAACGATTGTGTTGCTATTGACCGAAACCAAGATAGATCTAAACCACTGGTGCAACTGGGCAACAAGGCTAATTTAGTCAATAGCCATAGAGCGCCAATTCCCAGAAGGAATAAAACTTGCCCAATAATAGGGATGCTGATACTCTGGACTTCCTAGCATTTGCAACTGAATCCTTCGCAAAGCTTCAGAACGCCCTTGGTTATCCTGCAATCCCTGATAATAAGACACCATTAAATATTTCGTAGCCGTATCATTCACGTTCCACAAACTAATGACTTGGCTTTCTGACCCGGCAATTACCAACGCTCGACGCAACCCATATATTCCTTCCCCAGCACTGATATTGCCTAAGCCAGTATCACAAGCTGATAACACCACTAGCTTTGTACCTGATAAATTTAATCCCGTTGCTTCTAAGGCTGTGAAGATGCCATCTTCTAAATCATTGTCTGGCTTGTTGTTCTTAATTCCTGCTAATGCTAACCATGACCAAAGTAAGGCATTATCCCCATTAGTCAACTCTTCCTTTTCAGGTCTGTTTTGGAAGAAACCATGGGTAGCGATATGTAGTATTCTGGGACGAGTAACCTGTTTCAATGCTGCTTCATTAGCGTGAGCACCCAACAACGGCTCCACACCCAGCATCTTTGCGATCGCGTTTACTTCCTCAAGAGTACCCGGTAAAGGGGATAAGCTCAACTCTGAAGGATTAAAGTCACGTAAACTGCGGGTTGCTACTATCTGGTTTTCCTCCCCAAGGGCAGTAGTTTGAGCCGAATTATCAAAATCTGGTGCTCCCAAAAGTACTGGTTGGGTAAGCTTGGGATTAGGATTGGATAATCTCAGTAAATCCCTACCGGAGGTGAGGTAGGTAAAACCATAGCTTTCTACTAAATACCGGTTGTCTTGATCTACTAAAGCTTCAAAAGGGATGAGGTTGAGGTAGCTGTCTGGAGACAGTAAAATCCTGCTGCTATCTCCCAACAAAGGACGAACTTTCGCCATCAGCTTCTCATCTACTTTACGGCCTGCTTGTTTTAACTGAGGGATGGTAACTCCTTTGTCTTGAAGGGATAATTCAAGTATCTCCCACAGAGGTTTCAACGCATCTACTTCCCCTAAATCCATGCCTTGGGGTGAGCCTTGAGAACGGAGTACATAGGCGGCATAACGGGGATTACCAAAACTATCCTCTTGGGGATTGTAGGGTTTGTATTCTACAAATTCTACCAGTGCCGTATCTTCAGGAATCAGTTGTTGAATAGTTTCGATGGTAACTGGTTGATTGATTTGGGCAAATTCACGACTGCGCCGACTAATTTTTGCGACTAGTTCCTGTTCCTGATTCCTTAGTTCATTGAGCTGATTACGATATTCTTCAAGGGGAAGCTTATCCGGTCGGTTGTAGGTGAGGTTAGCGAGTTGGGTGCGAGTATTGTTGAGTCGGTCTAGTAATTTTTGGCTTTGGAAATCTAAGCGTTTACGCAACAGTTGCTGACTATGGGTCAAGAAATCGAGTAAGCGACCTTTGCGACGTAAGATAGTTGTTAAAGCTAGACCAGCTGCTCTTTCATGATCAGGAGCTGAGTTTAGGTGTAGAGAAATGGCTGCATCCGTTGTGCCAGAAATAGTTTTGATGTACTCTCGTTTTTGCTTTTCAGCACCAGCGACGAGATTACGTTCTAGATTAAGTTCTTGGATGTCTAATCCTGTTTCGAGAAACTCCAGGGCTTGCTCAATGTTTCCTTGACTGTGATGTAAAATAGCTAAATTATTGAGGCTTAATGCCACTAATGGGTGTTCCTCCCCCAGCAACCGTCTGTTCATCTCCAAAGCTTGGGTATACAAGGGTTCCGCCTGTTGGTACCTTCCCATGGATTTGTAGAGTGCCGCCAGATTATTCAGGCTATATGCCACATTTGGGTGTTCTTTACCCAGTAACCGTCTCCACATCTCCAAAGCTTGGGTATACAAGGGTTCCGCCTGTTGGTATCTTCCCATTAATTGGTAGAGTAAAGCCAGATTATTGAGGCTTTTTGCCACATCAGGGTGTTCCTCTCCCAGTAACCTTCTATATATCTCCAAGGATTGGGTTAACAAGGGTTCTGCCTGTTGGTACCTTCCCATGACTTGGTAGAGTGCCGCCAGATTATTGAGGTTGGTTGCCACATTAGGGTGTTCCTGGCCCAGCAACCGTCTAAACATCTCCAAAGCTTGGGTTAACAAGGGTTCCGCCTGTTGGTACCTTCCCATGGATTCGTAGAGTAAAGCCAGATTATTGAGGTTGGTTGCCACATTAGGGTGTTCCTGGCCCAGCAACCGTCTATACATCTCCAAGGCTTCGGTATACAAGGGTTCCGCCTGTTGGTACCTTCCCATGGCACGATAGAGTTCTGCCAGATTATTCAGGCTTTTTGCCACATCAGGGTGTTGGTTACCCAGCAACCGTCTAAACATCTCCAAAGCTTGGGTATACAAGGGTTCCGCCTGTTGGTACCTTCCCATGGATTGGTAGAGTCCCGCCAGATTATTGAGGCTAGTTGCCACATTAGGGTGTTCTTTACCCAGTAACCGTCTCCATATCTCCAAAGCTTGGGTTAACAAAGGTTCAGCCTGTTGGTACCTTCCCATTAAATAGTAGAGTCCCGCCAGATTATTGAGGCTAGTTGCCACAGATGGGTGTTCCTCCCCCAGCAACCGTCTATACATCTCCAAGGATTGGGTATACAAGGGTTCAGCTTGTTCGTAGCTTCCCATGGATTGGTAGAGTAAAGCCAGATTATTCAGGCTGGTTGCCACATTAGGGTGTTCGTTCCCCAGCAACCGTCTTCTCATCTCCAACCCTTGGTTTAACAAGGGTTCAGCTTGTTCATAGCTTCCCATGGATTGGTAAAGTACCGCGAGATTATTGAGGCTATTTGCCACATCAGGGTGTTCCTCCCCAAGCAACCGTCTTCTCATCTCCAAGGATTGGGTATACAAGGGTTCAGCTTGTTCGTAGCTTCCCATGGATTGGTAAAGTAAAGCTAGATTATTCAGGCTGGATGCCAGATCACGGTGTTCATCCCCCAGCAACCGTCTCCTCATCTCTAAGGCTTGGGTATACAAGGGTTCCGCCTGTTGGTACTTTCCCATTGAATAGTAGAGTTCCCCCAAATTATTGAGGCTTAATGCCACAGATGGGTGTTCGTTCCCCAGCAACCGTCTCCTCATCTCCAAGGCTTGGTTTAACAAGGGTTCCGCCTGTTGGTACCTTCCCATTGAAGAGTAGAGTAATCCCAGATTATCTAGGCTTAATGCCACATATAAGTGTTCGTTCCCCAGCAACTGTCTATAAATCTCTAAAGATTGGGTATACAAGGGTTCCGCCTCTGAATACCTTCCCATTTCACGATAGAGTTCTGCCAGATGATTGAGGCTGGTAGCCACATCTGCGTGTTCTTCCCCGAGCACTTGCTGTCGAATCCTCAAAGCTTCCCGGGCGAGGGGAATCGCTTCGGAGTATTTCCCTTGCTCCTTCAGTACCCATGCTTGTTGACTCAGTTGTTCAGCTTTGGTTAGTTGTTCTTGTGCTGATTCCTGTTGTTGGGCAATAGTAGTTTCTCCCACTGTGGGCTGGGGCGTAATTAGTCCTACTGAGATCAAACTAACTAGAGCTGTTGCCCAAATTGTTGGCCGTTTTGGTT
>NZ_JAAHHX010000175.1:0-3706 GCF_010672065.1 Moorena sp. SIO4A1
CGGGTGCATCTCCTAAAAGCTGTTTGATTCGGTGGTGCGTTACGGGGCGGACTTTCCCAAAGCTGGCTACGAGCTGGAAAATGACGGCGAGCCGCCCCTAACGCACCCTACGTAATATTTTCAAATATGAGATGCACCCATCCCTAGGTCAAGGTTCTTGACCTTCTCAACCGCCTGTCTGAGCCGAGCCTTGTCAACCTTATCCCCCATCATTTGTAGAATCACAACTAGGAGTTTTGCATTCAGAAACCCTTCCAGACTAACAAAACTATACCTAAGGGGTTTGTATTCTGCCGAGCTGAAATTCTTCGGAGGCATCGGGTTATATTGATCCATCAATGCTCGATAGTCACTTACAGCAGCTAGGGAGGTGTCATTGTAACTGGGTACCACTTGCGAATTAATCAAATTTGTAGTATAATCTATACCAGTATCAAAGAGTAGAAATACATCATCATTTTCAATCAAATTAATGGTGTTTTTAATCGCCCTAGTGGGATTGTATCCATCATCATAAGCCTGAATCACAATTTGTTTGCCATTGATACCGCCTTGGGGATTAATATCTTCTATATAAGCCATTGAACCTCTATACAATTCAATGCCTAAACTTCTAGATGCTCCTGTAAATGCAGCAGACATTCCCAACACAATATCATCCTCTTGGCTCTTCCCTGAGAAACCTGATACCAAAACAAGCAATAGAGATAAAAATAGAGATAAAATAATTAGACCCAGAAGCTTTAACTGATTGGAAATGTGTTTGCTTAACATATAGCGGTTTGCGTGTAGGTTAAGTTAAGTTAGGATACTAACTACTAACTACTGACTACTAACTACTGACTACTTCTTCTTATTGTAATTAGCGCGGGTGGCAAACCGCTATATCCGATTGTCCTATGCGATCGCTATTCTTAAACTATCAGCGATCAGCATCTTTACGGTTGTCCAGAACTACTTATATCTTCGTCTCCAGAGCCTTTTTCGTAAGTTTTCCGTGATTAAAAAGCTGAAGGCTGACGGCTGACGGCTTACGTCTAAACTTGAAACACCGAAACTTCTGTTTGTAATCCTTGGGCAGTATCATCCAATCGTTCCAGAGCATTATTCGTATCTCTTAGAGAATCAGCCGTTTGTTGTGAGGCTTCGCTTAATTGAACCATCGCCTCGCTAATTTGTTGAGCACTTTTTGATTGGTCTTCAACACTTTGATTCACCATCTCAAACCGGGGAGTCAGGCTCTGCACTTGCTCAATTACTTTAGCAATTTGTTCACTAATCTTGCCGACATTTTCGACACTAGTACTGACATCCTTGCTAAATTTATCCATTTCCATCACCCCAGTTGACACTGCTGATTGCATCTCTTTTACCATGGTCTCAATTTCTAGGGTAGCCACTGCCGTTTGGTCAGCTAGCCGCCGAATTTCCCGAGCCACAACCGCAAAACCAGCCCCATACTCTCCTGCTTTCTCCGCTTCAATGGCAGCGTTGAGGGATAGTAAATTAGTCTGATCGGCTACTTTAGTAATAGTGGTGACAACGCTACTGATATTATTGGCTTTTTCATTCATCACCCCCAGTTTGGCAGAAATAGAACTAGTAGCATTGGCTAAGTGACGCATGGTACTTTCCATACGCATCAGGTCTTGTTGACCATGGCTAGCAGCATCAGCAGTAATTTGAGACAGCTGAGCGAGTTGCTCCATAGTTTTAACTAATTCCCCAGAGGTATTGGCAATTTCTTGAGCTGTGCTTGTCACCTCGTTGGTGGAGGCTAATTGTTCGGTCATGGTTGCTTCTAATTGCTTACCAGAGGCAGCAATTTGAGTGGTGGAGCTAGTCATTTGGATCCCAGACTGCTGCACCTTATAGATCAATGAATTGAGGTTTTCAGTCATCTTTTTGAGAGATTCCAGTAATTGTCCAATCTCATCCGTTGAGGTAATTTCTACCTTGGTACTCAGATTACCAGCCGAAACTTCTTCTGCTATATCTACTGCTTTGTTTAACGAATTAACGATATCGCGGGTGACAAAAATTCCAAACCCTAGAGTCGCCCCAATGATTAAAATGAAAGCAATCAGTACGATGTTGATTGTACGTTTTTGGTCTTCTTTAGCAAGATTCGCTGAGTTTTGAGATAATGTAACAGCTCGCTGCAAGAGACTCCTCATTTCTGCTTTCAGTTCTTCTGCGGACTTTTCCATCCGTTCTGCAGCAAATTCCGCTTGCTCGGGTTTATTGTTAACAAGTAAACTGAACGCTTCCTCAGATTTATTACCATAACGATCATGCATTATTTTATATAACTCTAATTCAGATTTAAAATCTGACCAGTATTCTTTTTGCTGATTACTTAAGGCTTTTTGGATTTGACGTTGGAGAATGTTATCAACTTTTCTAAAAGCCTCCTCTACTAATCCATCCCTTCGGTTGAACTCCGCTCTGGCTTCACTAAATGTGTTTCTAGCAGTGGCGCTTTCTGCATATCGGTAATTAAATCGAAAAGCCCGTTGAAAATTAACCCCCTGAGCAAGTTGACTTTCTTGCATTTCCGTCATGTGCTGGATAAGGGGGAGATATTCTTCAGCTATCTTACCAATTTCAGCCGCTAACTTTGACAGTTCTATCCAGGTAATTCCCCCTCCTAAAAGTATGGTAAAACTAGAGAATATTAGTAGACCTAGTAGTTTAGTTGCAATTTTCATTTAATTCCAAGTAGCCCCTGTTGCTATTGACTTTTTAAGTTTTGTAGTCGTTGAATTCGCTGTCGGATTACTGTAGCTTTAGCCAGATCCCCACGATTTTCTTGAAGTAAAGCCAGATGAAAGAGTGCTTCGTAGTAATTCGGTTTCAGGTAAACTGCTTTCTGGAAGCATTGCTCAGCCTGCTCGTCATTGTCCAAGGCCTGATGGACTTCTCCGAGTAACACATAAGCCTCAGCACTAGTCAAATTTTGACTTAGGTAAGTTTGGCACAGTGTCACCGCTTCCTCCAAATTTCCTTGATTGGCTAATCTCCTAGCTTTTTCAAGCAAGGATTCTTGTCCCTTTTCAAGCTCCCTTTGTAAGCAGGATTGTTTGATTCCTTTAGACTGTCGATTAACCAGAGCAGAGGGGGAAGATGATCTTGTTTGGTATTCCTGGTCTTGCTCCTGGTCCTGGTTTTGCCCTTGTATTGGATAGAGAGAATGGATCAGCGTCACTGGGGACTTATGACTCGGGAGTGACGATGAGGTTTCCCAATTTCTCCTGCGCCCCTGTTGAGAGTTCCTGGTCTGGGGTTGTCTAAGATCTTTCACCTTCTGATAGGCAAAAGCAAAGGGATAGCGAACTGACACAAATCGATTGGTAGTTATTACTCCTGTTTCAGCAGACCCCACAAACAGCAAACCTTTAGGCATTAATAAGCGATCTAAGAGTTGTATAGCACGGAACCGGGAAGATTTATCCAAATAAATCAATAAATTGCGGCAGAATATAATGTCATAGTTGTTCTGAGCCAAGCCCAAGGGGTCTAGAATATTACCATGCTTAAAATTAACGGTATTGCGCACCAACTGACATAATTCATAACTATCTGCTGTTTGCTTAAAATAGCGTTTTTGTTGCTGTAGTTGGTTGCCCCGAAAGGAATTCCTGCTGTAGAGAGCACGTCGAGCTTTGTGCAATGCTTCCTTGCTGATATCAATAGCATCGACTCG
>NZ_JAAHHX010000176.1:0-3704 GCF_010672065.1 Moorena sp. SIO4A1
CACTGAGAGCTGAAAGGTCACGTTGGGAAATGGTCGTAGTTGCCATTGCTCACGCCTCTCTTGGTTAGCTTTTTTGTTAACAGTTGTACGTCTTCGACAACTTTACTTCTATTATCCCTATTTAGTGACACGACTGACTATAGATAATACCAGCTTTAGCGTGAAGTATTCGTAAATTTTTTATCAGTTTTTAGGGGTCATTTGTATGGAGGCTTACTATAGAAATACAAATTATCCAAAAACTAACTATATTTAGTGATTTATTATTAGTCATTATTAAAGCCCCTTTCCCAATCAGAAATTGTCACAATAAAAGTAGAGTGACTTTTCCATGAACTCTTAGGGTTATGGCTGCTACCCTTACCAGACCCCAATCAATTGAATCCTGGTTGGGTGATGAAGTCGAAAGCCTGGTTAGTTACAAGGCAAACCTTAGTAAAGATTTATTGCATCTCCCTGGCCCTGATTGGGTGGCACGGATTTTTGGCAATAGCGATAGCTCTTCCCAAGTCCTCCGCAGTCTCCAGCAGTTGTATTCAGCTGGACTACTGCTAATCGTTGGCTAATTGATAGTCTAGCGTCTTTTATCAGTAGGCTCAGATGGGTGATAGCACCTCAAGTAGCATCTCAAGAGCATCTCAAGTAGTGCATTAGCTGAGGGCTGAATGCTTACATTAGGGTTTGCTGAAAAAGTCAATAGGTATGGGTAGGAGTCAGCGAGTGTGGAGTCAGCGAGTGTGGAGAAATGGGAATTATATAGGAGGTAGTCGGAAGAATTGTCCCTTGATTTTTCTGCTCTTGTCTGCCCAAAATGTGAATTAAATGAGCTTTTTCGACCGATTTGCTTGCACTTGTTTCGTACCAAAAAGGCTAAAACCTTTATCTGTAAAGGCTTTGAGAGTTAATCAGCAAGCCCTACATTAAGTGGTAGATTTTTGAGATAAAAAAATACTAGGAGGTTAAATCAAATGAATCTGCTCAACCCCCTATTCCTTTACGGAATTAGACATTTTTCCTAACTCACGTTACTTACAGAGACTAATACGAAATCAGTTAGCTTTTGATCAAGATTCAGTAAAGTTTCAGACCAGTATAGATTTAGCATTATACGTTTCTACTTTTTTGTCACTAAGGAAATTTCAAGGAAATTTATCTGATGGGTAACCGGGCTAGGATCCTCATAATTTGGTAATTATTCTGACTTGTGGTACAAAAAAAACGGTCTCAATTATCAACAAGACCGCTCCATCAAAAAAATCCTGACTCAATGTATACTAAGAGGTTGTCTGAGAAGTCTCATTTGCTACAATTACGGTCGATGCCCGGTATTATCCGGGGCACCTCCGCTCCAGAACCGTGCGTGAAAGTTTCCCCTCACACGGCTCCTAAGTATCTTTTTGGCTCCAGTGGATTTGCTGGTGACAGCTTTGGTGAACCGCCATTAGGTTGTTCATTTTCCAGTTGTCATGGTTTCCATCGCTGTGATGGAGGTGTACTCTCTCTTCACCGATGAATTTCATCTTGCAGTATCCACAGGAATGGTTCTGTTTTTTCAAGGCTTTTGCTGTAACATTGTCATATAGTTTGGAATTTCTTCCGCTCCAGTAGACTAGGTCTCCGTCATAGGGAGACTTAGTCCCTTTGACATTTACGTGCTGATTTTGTTCATATCCAACTGCTGGAAAGGCTTTTTCACATAAGTCGTTGGCTTGATACCGGTTTATCTTCTTTTCCTTTCGGAATTTACGATGTGCGGTTTGTTTCATATGCCAGAGACTATCACGTGTTCCGCTCATATCGCAGCTTTTATGATAATTCCTCCATCCACGTACCTTAGATGCTAATTTTTCTGCCTTTACTTTAGCCCCATAGTTCGAGTTGTTGACTACGGCTTTTATCTTCTCACGTATGTTCCGGTGGTTTTCCACTGAGGGAGTAGACCGAAATTTTCCGTTTTTCTGGACGCGGAAGTTCCACCCCAGGAGACGAAACCTTAGAAGAAAGAAGCCTTAATTAATAATTTTTAACCCTTTTTTGCCTAGTCTGTCCCCTGTAAAGGCTTCTTTCTTCTTACGGTAACTTCATAGGAAGTCGAAGCCGTCTGTCGTTTTGGTTAGCTTGGTCTTTTCTTCACTGATTTCCATACCTCTTTCTGCCAGGAATTCCTTAACTTTTTGAAGTACTTTGTCAGCATTGTCTTTTGGCTTGAGTATAAACACCATGTCATCTGCATATCTAATGCCTCTGATTCTGGGGTTTATTTCCTCTATTCCGTTAAGTGCAATATTGGCGAGAAGTGGGCTGACCACGCCTCCTTGGGGCGTTCCTTGCTCCGGGAATTCCGGATTGATGCCTGCTTTTAGACATCTGAATATCCCTATCTTCAGACCCGCAGGTGCTAGCAATCTATCCATGATGGAGTCGTGGGAGATGCGGTCAAAACATTTCTTGATGTCTAGTTCTATTACTCTTTTGTTGATGCCGTTTCGGTCTGATTTCAGGTTTAGGAATAGTATTTTTTGTGCGTCTTGGGCACATCGGCCTGTCCTGAATCCGTAACTGAAGGCACTGAACGTAGCTTCGTGAGCTGGTTCTAGAGCGTATTTTGCTAGACATTGCCATGCTCTATCTTGGATTGTTGGTACTTTCAACATTCTCGTACCCCCATTCTTCTTGGCTATTGGGATTTCCCGTAAGCCTTGGTGCGTCCAATTTTCCGCACTGGAGCCTAGTCTTTTAAGTACCTCGAACCTTTCTTTGTAGGTTAAGGAGGCTTTCCCATCTACTCCGGCAGTTCTTTTTCCTTGATTGAGTTGTGTTACTTGTTGGATTGCCAATAGTTGTGCTGAGCGGGATTTAATTATCAGTTTTTGTAGAGACCGAGCTTTTCTTAAGTCTCCAGCTTGAACTGCTTTATAAACTCGTCTTTGTAGGCGGAATAGGTTCTTTTTATACTGTTTCCAGTTTATCCTTTTCCAGAGGTCACTATATCTATTTGACATGTGTCTACCCATGCTCTCCTTTGATTTGTTTATCTTGATACCCGCCACCAGTTTCTGATGGCATCTTACCCGACAGTAGGGATTCGGCAAGGCAGTTGCTTACTGGGGTTTCGACCGTTACCCAGACCTATTGCTGTCGTTTTTACTTGTTCCATCTGTTAGATTGTTTTGGTGATTTAGGGCAGTCCGGAGATGAAACCTTAGAATAGTGGAGCCTTACTACAAAATTTTTAACCCTTTTACCCATAGCCGACTAACTATAAAGGCTCCACTATTCTTGCGGTAACTTCTAACCATTTTGCCTATCCTTTTCTCGGAGATTACAGCTGTCCTTGAAATAACGCTGTGAGAATGAAAGGATGAAGTCTCGCATGTACTAGTCAGATTGCGGCTTCGGGGTAAGACACTTTTTCAGGACTTTTGCTACTGTTACCCTTGTCACCTCCCCATTAGCGGCAGAGTGGCACATCTGATTTACCTCTGATTCCGCCCTGTTGCCAGCTTCACTCTAATGGAATGCCGTCCATTTCGGTGTGGCCAGATAGGGATTCACTTCTCTCCTAAAGGGGTGGACTTTCACCACCATCCATCAGATAGTTAGGAATTTTGGGTTATTACCCGCGATTCCCCCTAGTCATACCCTTCCTTTTTCAGGAAGCTCCTACTAGGAACAAGCCGCACTCCAAGCCCCCGTTGGTCCCC
>NZ_JAAHHX010000177.1:0-3688 GCF_010672065.1 Moorena sp. SIO4A1
TTAATTAAATTATTTTAAACATTTTTAATTGAAAATATTTGATATTACTTTGTATTAAAAATCCCGATTAATTATGGAATAATTAGCTTATCAAATATCTATTATAAATCTTTACTATAATCAAGGCTTAATTTTAATTAAATATAATAGCTACTAATAGAGTACCGAAAATATAAACTATTCAATAAAAAACCTGAAGATTATTTAAAGCTCAAATCACCTATTAATTACCTAGAAAAAGATAAAAAAAAAATCTAGATAGCATCAGGGATAATTATCAATACAATATTAATTAAATAGATCCGGATTATTGATACTTTTTTGAAAAAGAAATAAAGTCACACTGACTCTGATGCTCTATACAGTAATTTTTGTTAAAGCTAGTTATAGGGTTTTATATGGATTGTAAACACACTTGTTGCATAAATTGCCTGGCAGACAAGAGGAAAAAAGCAACCTAGGAAAGAGAGCCGGAGTTTTATTTGACAATAAAAAAAGACATATTATATTTACATATCATTTGGAAAACCTATCTTGATTAGTGGTTAGTTTATTTTTTTTAATAACTAATAAATCCTCAAGGAATAACCCCTTCTAAGGAGGTAATTAATCCGATGTTACTTGAAGTGAGCAGCACAGAAAACTGCCTATATTTGGTAAGTAAAGGCAGCTTTGGTGGAGAAAAAATAATGCACCATAGACGATGGACAATTACCAGCTTCCCTGAAGCGTAAGGAGCATGCCATTGACCTTAAAGAGATTTGAGAGTTTTAGCCAAAAGTGCAATGGCATCTTTAACGTCTCCCTGAGCTGATTCTGTGGCGCAAATTAGCATCACCACCACATTTTTACCCAGCTGACGCGCCAAGATCACTCCACTGACTGGCTGAGTCTGACCACCTAGGGTTAAGCTACCTCTCCAAGGAAGAGACACCCCTCCTGGTACTGGCTGAAAATTACCGGTTTGAAATCCTTCACCCCGCCTAAACTGTTCAATAGCAATCTGTGCTAGGGAAGCGTTGCTTAATGGAGGATCTGTCGCTCTTTGTTCTACAAGCACCGTGTAGGCTAAGTTACCATCGGGTGCTTCAATTAAGGGGAAACCACCTATGGTACTAACCTTATATCCTTCCAGTATACCCACCTGAAAGCGCTTTGTGAGATCTTTATAAGGTTCTTGATTAAGTCTTAAAGTATGGGCTGAGGTATCAGCAGTAGTGGGCGCTGCTAGGGCAGACAATTGAGCTTGAGCTGGTAATGATTGTATTGGTATAGTCAATTGCTCAGGTTTAGACCCTGGGGTGCGCCCCCCAATTATTAGTAATAGGGTAGTTAGCAGAGTTAGACCAATCAGCCAAAGTTGGTTACGTTTCATGGAATTATGCAGGAGAAATTATGAAATATCAATTACAATTTTTCCCATTTCAGAATGTAGGGTGCGTTAGGGGCGGGCTCGCCCTAATTTTCCACTTCGTAGCCAGCGTTGCAATAGTTCGCCCCGTAACGCACCACCAAGTATAATTTAGAATTTAAAATTTAGAATTTAGAATTTAGAATTTAGAATTTAGACTTCACATTTGCTGACTTCAGACTATTTTCCCAAAATTGCTGGGTTGCCAAAATCAAACACACCAGCAATACAGCCAGTCATGTATGTAGCTAAAGTTGCTGCCCAGAGAGCTTTCCAGCCAATGGCGCTAATGTCAGCACGACGTTCGGGAACCAGACTCGCTAAACCACCAACAAAAATGCCAAAGGATGCAATATGAGCAAAGCCACAGAGGACATAGCTGATAATCAAAATAGCGCGATCGCTAATTAATCCCTGGGCTGATAGCTGGGCTAACCTAAGATAGGAAGGAATCTCGGTTTGCAATAACCGTTGACCGATCAGCACAGAGGCTTGCCACAGTTCTTGCCAATCTAGGGAAACACCAGTGAGAAAGGTCAAGGGCAAAAATAGTACCCCAAAGATATTATCTAAGGTAATCACACTAAAGATATTACCGATTAGCTGTAGTAGGGGATTGTCACTAGCAGCCAAATTAGCCAAATAAGCAAAAAAAGTATTGACGAGTGCCACTAAGCCTAAGATAGCAATGACTACAGCGGCAATTCCCACAGCCATCCTCACTCCATCCCATGCTCCCACAATTAAACTATCGATGGGGCTAGGTTTTTTCTGATTCGGGTCTTCTTCCTCTGTTGGTACCTTCCCTAAGGTTTTGGGCACATCGGTTTCTGGCACAATCAGTTTCGCCATCACGAAGCAGGCGGGAATAGTTAGCACAGAAGCGGACATCAAGTGACCAGTAATGGTGGGGAAAGTCGGTCGCAACAAACTGCTATAGAGAGCCAATACTGTTGAAGCAATCGAACCAAAGCAGCATGTAAGGATAGCACACAGTTCGCTGCGGGTCATATCGGCTAAGAATGGCTTGACTGCGATCGCTGATTCAATCCCTACAAAAATATTCGCTGCTCCTGATAGGGATTCAGCACCACTAATACTCATAGTTGCCCGGAATAGTCTGGCAAAGACCTGAACCACTGGCTGGATCACATGCAGTCTATACAACAGAGCAATCAAAGCGGAAAAGAAAACCACCTGGGGTAGGGAGCGGAAGGCAAAAATAAAGCCGAAATTCAGATTATCTGGAGTGAGGCGATCCCCTGGGACAGAAACGTAAGGAGTTCCCACTGCTCGGTAAATCCAGCGTCCCGCTGGACCAGGACCAACCATCAATTCTGGATCAGGAACAAAGGCAGAATTACCACCACCGAGCATAAACCTAGCTCCTGCTTCTGACGCATCCAAGATAGCATTGAGAGCGTCATTCAAACCGAGGATGAATTGGCGGGTGGGGGCAAACAGGAATATTAACAGTCCCATGACCAGTTGTAAACCAATGCCGAAAATGATCACTTTCCAAGGAATTACGCGGCGATGCTCTGAACTGAGCCAAGCAATGAAACATAGGGCAAAAATACCACAGAAGGAAATAAGATTGAGATATAAGGGATGAGACATGGGCCCTTGTGTTTCCAATTAGGCAATTTAGCCATGAACTAGCACGATCAGATTCTATGGCAGAGTTACTGGGTCAAGCTAGCAGCTATAACAATATACTATTCAGGGCAATTTCTAGATGGTAGAACCCCTAAAATAGTCTCAGGGAAATAAAGAATCCCACATTAACGTAACTATTGCCAACTATTACCCCCCGAGACCCCCAGAGGATTGCTATATATATGGATGCTTTTGCCCCCTTACCGCCTCAGTGGACCAAATCAGCCACCCATGCCTTGGAATTCTGTTGTCCTAGTTGTCGAGCATCTGTTCTAGAAGCTGAGAAGGTTTGGATTAATCGCTCCTCACCAGTGATGGGTGAAGACCACCGCCGGAAGTGGCAAGAGTTTTATCAATGTCAGTGTGGCTATGTATGGTGGGCTTGGAGTAGCGATCGCCCACCCTCAGAATTGAGCAATCGAGAGAATCCTCCTATCGTTTAACCCCCGATCGTCCTTCCCGTTCTTTGGGTCTTCGTGGTTAGCTAAAACCACTCTCAATTTTATTTGTTCTACTAAATTGTTCAGCAAATTAACACCCCTAGTGTTAGATGACCAGCAGATCACCAGGTAAACAGGCAGCTCCAAAAATGCGATTGACCGAAGGCCACCCTCAGCA
>NZ_JAAHHX010000178.1:0-3661 GCF_010672065.1 Moorena sp. SIO4A1
CATTATGTAAGACTGATGTAATAAGTCTGAAATACCTTCTCCTGTAAAACAATTAACTCCAATAATAACAGGCTGAGAATGTTGTCCTAAAACTTTATGATGAACTTTTGAAATTTGGGTAGCTGTGTCTTGAATATTTGCTTCTTTGGCAAAATAGCTCACCCCTGTTTGCTTGTTAACAAACATATTAAAAACGTAAATAACATTTTGGTGAAATTTTAGTAAATCTCTTAAATATTGGCGGTCGCCTCTCGTAAATAGTTTTTCTGGTGCTATGAGATAATAAATTAAATCTGGCTGAAATTCTAGATTTACAAATTCTGATATACTGAGATTTTCTTCTTGAGGAGCAGAACAATTTTCTCGATATCTTGCTAAAGTAAGGTCTTCTACAATGGGACAATCCTCAATTTGATTAATTCCTAAAGCAACTCGATTATAATTTTCTAAGAGTTCATCACTACAAACACCAGGAGTATCAAAACATTTTAAACCAATAGGAAACTCAATTAGATTAATTTCCTTAGTACAATCTTGATGACCTGTAGACAAGAAGTAATCACTACCCAGCAAACGATTACTTAATGTCGTTTTACCTGCTCCTGTTCTACCTGTAAAAAATAAGTTAATATTATCAATATTTCTAGGATAATTGCCGAGCTTTTCAATGATAAACTTGGCACGAATTTTAGCAATGGATGGAGGCTTAAGTTGGAAATACATAGTTTGTTCTAACATGTGCTTAAAGAATACTTTTTAAATCTAGAGCAGGGAATAGTTAGAATTTCCCCACTCTGTTACAAGGTTCTAAAGTTGGATTAAAATTCTTTCTAAAATTTTGCTAATTTCTTCTTCATTCTCGCTAACAGCAAAGGAGTTAATCGCTTCCTTATATGGCAATAATATTGCTTGAGTTTCTCGACGCCCTACTTCTACTATTGCCTGAAAATCAGTTTGGAAATTTTGCTTTCCATTAGCACTTTCAATGCCTAAGCCAATAGCTAACAAGTTTTCAACAACAGGATAACCACCTTGTAAATATTTTTTGCCTATCTCTTGTTCTTGTTGTATTACTTCTGGGACTTTTTCTAAAACTTTTTTCTTAACTTCTTTCATGCCCATAAATTTATTCTCAGTAGTTGTGATAGTTTTAACTACGGGTTTAATCACATCCTCACTAACAGTAACTTGTTTTTTCTTTTTCTTTCCACCCATTCCAGCAGCACCAAATATACTAGCACCAAGAACAGGTAGAAATGCTAATCCGCCGGTTGCTAAACCAGCTCCTATTGCCGCCATTGTACCACTCGCCATTTCACCAAAGGCAGCAGCACTTGCACCTGCTAATTGACCAAGATCAATGCCACCAGCCATACCAGCAAGATCAGCCCCACCAGCCATACCACCAGGAGAACCTTCCCCATCAACAAGTTGTTTTCTTGATTCTTGAGATTGTTCATATTCTATAACTTGCTTTTCAACTTCTACGTCTTGAAAATCAGGTACATACTCACTTTTTTCGACTTCCTGGTTGTTATAAACAATCCGATCTACTAAGATTGTTTGCGCTTCTTCTCGTGAAATTTTGGCCTCTTGAGCTAACTGAACAATTGTATCATTCAATTCTTTTGCAGCTTCCAAGGTAGCATCTTCTTCCTGAAAAACTCGAATACCATAATCAGCAACTGCCATATAGGCTTCATTGATTAAGTCTTGATTACCTTGTTTTTCATCTACTTTACGAGTAGCTAAACGACTTGCAATCTGAATTAATGCTTTGCGATAACGGCAACTACGTTCTTGTATAGCAAATTCCTTCAGTTGATCGGGTAAAACTTGTTTAAAGTTACCAATTTTATTATCTGGTAACATTGTAAGCATTAGTTTGGTAATTTGATTAATTCCTGTCCCTTGCTTACAGTCAATTTCAACAATAGGCAAAGATTCATTAGGGTAAAATTCTTGAAAAATTTTAGTTATTTGTTGCCTTGCATCTTCTACACTTGCTTGAGTGGTTATTCTTGTTCCATCATCTGTAAAATGAATATTTAGGGCAAAAATTACTTTATTTTTATCAGTTTGTTTTTTCTGTTTTCTGAGTAAAGCTTTTAAATATTTACGATCTGGTTTCACAAATTGAGTATGAGGAGCAACCACATAAAGAATAATATCAGGTTTACAATTTTCCTGATTTTCGGGGGATTGCCATTGCTCTACTTCTATATCTTCTTTTAAAACTTTTTTAGTAGTAGGATAATCTGAGCAATTCCATAACTCAAATTTATCAACAGGTGTTAATTCCTCATCTTCATCATCAATCTGGGGAAGCATCAAAGCAGCTCGATTAATATTTTCGTATGTGTCGCTACAACCTCCAGCACCAGGAAGATCAAAATACCATAAGTTACTACGCATTTTAAAGAAAACTACCATCCAAGTGCAATCTGTTTTACCTGAACTTTCAAAAACCTCATCATTATTAACATCATTAATAGTATTTGCTAATTTTTTCTCAGGATCTATCAAAGTAACTGCTAGTGTAGTTTTACCTGCACCTGTACGTCCAGTAGCATAAAAATTAACAGGTTTTGGAAATAACTCTTTTTCAGATTGTTTTTTTAACCATTCTTCATCTACACGACCACTTAAATCTACTTCTCTGAAATCAAATAGTCGTAAAACATCAGGACGATCTTGAAAGATAAATTGTAGAGTTTGCAATGCTTTGTTAGACATGATAGACGTCTCCTTATTTGGTTTTGATTATTTTTTATGGTAAACAAACCAATCAATATGGTTGAAATTTAGATGTTTTGATGGTTTGAATGATTTATTGAAGCTTAATAGCTTCTTCTTGGCAATTAGCTAGTTGATAGACATTTAGCAAGTTGGTTAACAATTTAATATCATCTGTTTGGGCGACCTCCATTACTAAGTTAAAATCAGGTAAAAAGTTGTTAACTTTATTATTACCCCAATAAACTAATGGTTGTTCAGCTTGTTGATTAGCTTCTTTGACTAAACCACACTCCCCTAACATCATCGCCTGATCTAACCGATAAAGACGCTCTTTTTTACCTGTTTCTCTAATGCTTGATTTTGCTGAGCCAACAACCCTATTATTGCTTGCTGCTGTTGCAAAAACAAGCGCAGAGATTCTTCCTCTGGGAGGTCGGTTGTGTCGTTGAGAGTATCCAGGACAGTTATTTCAGTCATATCTGAGTTATAACAGATTCACATACTTTTGGCAAAGGGACTGCCAACATATATCCTAAACAGGGGGTGCAGGGGTAATTGAGAAGTTACATTTACTGGAGTATCAGAATGGGAAAACATCCTGAAATGACCAGCTCAATTGGCAAGGCTGTTGAAAAGGCAAAAAGGGAAGTGGTCCGACTGTGGTCTTACTTTTGGCGTAGCCGACGCTTCGCGAACAGAGATGGAAATTTATTGCATACAAATTATATCATACCGCGCTCACAAGGTGGAAGTAATTGGGATAAAAATCTAGAATTACTTCATCTACACTGCCACGATGGAAAAAAAACAGAGAGTAAACAAAGCGAGAGTTAGCCGCCCAATTAATTGGGTGGGGGTGGAGCGTTCCGGGATTTATCAAGGGCTTTCGTGTTAAAATGGACTAGCGAGTAAGAACAAGGTT
>NZ_JAAHHX010000179.1:0-3657 GCF_010672065.1 Moorena sp. SIO4A1
TGGGACTGGGTTAGTACCCCAGAAGCCCCTTGGTCATTTTCGAGTAGTATTTAAAACTAATGGTGAGTTAGATGTTAGTCCATACAGGAGCAAGGAATAATTTCCTGTGGCTAATTGATTCTTGGCTGATATCCAATTGCGTTCTTGGTTAACCCTTAACCATTGCTTGTATCTATTCAAAACTCAACACTCAATACAACTTTTTAAAATTAAAAATCCCCCCTGGAGTAGGGGGGATTTTCAACGAAACATACTGCTGACAGAAGAGTCTTCATGAATACGCCAGATGGTTTCACCCAATAAGTTAGCCACTGAAAGCACTGTCAGCTGTGGAAACCGTTTGGCGTCCGGTAGTGGAATACTATTGGTAACAATTACTTCTTCAAACACCCCACTAGAGAGGCGCTCTACAGCTGGTGGCGAAAACACGGCATGGGTTGCACAAGCATAGACTTGGCGAGCCCCCTCTTGACGCAGTACTTTGCCAGCTTCACAAATCGTGCCAGCAGTGTCAATCATATCATCGACTAGCACCGCAGTTTTGCCCTTGACATCCCCAATCACATTCATCACTTCAGCGATATTGTGAGCTTGCCTGCGCTTGTCAATAATGGCAAGGGGGGCATCATATAGCTTTTTGGCAAAGGCTCTGGCTCTAGCCACACCACCAACGTCGGGCGAAACTACTACTAGATCAGTTAGGTGCTTAGAAGCAAGATATTGTAGCAATACTGGTGAACCGTAGACATGGTCACAGGGGATATCGAAATAACCTTGAATTTGAGCGGAGTGCAAATCCATTGCCAAAATCCGATTAGCACCAGCTCCAGTAATCAGGTTAGCCACCAGCTTGGCTGTAATGGACTCACGCCCCGCCGTTTTACGGTCTGCTCGCGCATAACCATAGTAAGGAATCACAGCAGTAACTTGCCGTGCTGAGGCTCGACGGCAAGCATCGATCATAATGAGTAACTCCATCAGGTAATCATTCACCGGATAGCAAGTCGGTTGAATCAGGTAAACATCACACCCCCTGATCGATTCTTGAATTTGGACATAGAGCTCCCCATCAGCAAATCGTTTCCGTACCATTGGTCCCAAGTCGAGGCCTAGATAACGTGCTACTTCCTGAGAAAGGGAAACATTTGCCGAACCAGAAAATAGTCTTAAACGATTGTTAGCGGCAATCTGGGGCAGAATAGGTTGAAGCTCTAAAGTAACTGAACTGCTCACAGCAAACCCTCGAAGCTTATTTCAACGCGATCTTAACATTCTAAGAATATCCTTTTTATAATAATTTTTATAATTATTTATTTAAATTTGATTAATATTTTATTAATTTTTATAGCGTTGACCTAACAGAGGTGTTGACTAAAGACACTATATATAGTGTCTTGCTATCATACGAACCTGAGAACTCAAGCAGTTTTTTTTAAGTTTCTTACTAAAATACGAAAATTAACTATTGTACTTAATTAGAACAACTGTATATCTACTCAAGTAAGGTAGTTATTTAAGATAGTTCTACCCCAAAATAAGATAGCAATGAACATGTAGTGATGTTCTAATAAACCCGAACAACATATATAGCGGTTCTCCTATTCATTAGGTACAGAGAATTTTTTACCTATTCCCTATTTATTTACTATTCCCTATTCCCTATTTACTATTCCCTACAGCAATTACGCAATAACTATACTTGTAAGGTCTAATTCGGTATCCTACACCATAAGGGTGTTTAGAGTCTAGTTTTGGGTAAACCTTGATGTATATAGTGATCAACTTATCTGTGGCTCAACTCTGTGGCTCAACGGAACGGTTGGAATCCATCGATGGAGTTCCAAAGCAACTTGACACTCCCCGGTCTAAAGACGCGGGGATTCTTGCTTCAACGAGTCAGCTTGCTCAACCAAACCGGAGTCAGGAAGAGTAGAGGCCAATTCTCCACAAGCGTTCTGGTCTGTGACCAAGGTTCCGATGTGCCCCACCGTACCTAAGGCTCTGTTAAGGATGTTGACTGCGGCATTGTGATCCCTGTCTAATTCACAGCCACACTTACAGATGTGAGTCCTGGTTGACAGTGACTTCTTCACGACCTCGCCGCATTCAGAACAATTTTGGCTTGTATAAGCAGGATTTACTGCGACAGTTATCCTGCAAAATTTTTTACCAAAATGCTCCAACCATCTCCTAAATTGATACCAACCTGCGTCATTAATAGATTTAGCAAGACAGTGATTTTTTACTAGATTATTGACTCTTAAATCTTCATAGGCGACCAGGTCGTTAGACCGGATTACGCAACGAGCCAGTCTCTTGGCATGTTCTTGACGTTGCCTACTTATTTTAAGATGCTGTCTGCCTAGTCTATTAATCGCTTTTTTACGATTGGATGAGCCTTTCTTCTTTCGAGAAACTTGACGTTGATATAATTTTAGCTTCTTTTCCCCAGCCCTGTAAAAACGAGGGTTAGGTTCGGTTTTGCCCCTGGAATCAGTGTAAAACTCTTTCAATCCTACATCCAGTCCCACAGTCGCATCAGCAGGATTTAATTGCTCTTTTACATCGACAGAGATGCAAAACTGAACGTAGTAACCATCAGCCCTCTTGACTATGCGAATTCGTTTGATTAACTTCTTATCAAAGCGCCACAAGTCCCATGTACCCTTGAGTTTCAGTTTTCCGATTCCTTTCTTGTCGCTAAAATTGATCGATTTTTTCTCAGGAGACAACTTCCATCCTGACTGTTTATACTCGACCGATCTACAATGCTTCTGGAATTTAGGAAAACCTTTCTTTCCAGGTACTTTCTTTTTACAATTTTCAAAGAAACGAGCGATTGATGACCATGCCCTTTCAGCCGCAGCTTGTCGAGCTGTTGAGTTCAATTCGTTGGCAAAAGGGAAATTCTTGGCCAAGGTTTTGCAATATTTATTTAAGTCGTATTTGCTTAACCCTTTATTATCCATCCACAAACGAAGACAGCTATTCCGTATAAACTGAACAGTCCGAATAGCTTTGTCTATGGCTTGATACTGTGTTTTGTTTCCGTATGCCTTGAACTCAAGTATAATCATCAGAACTCGACCTCTTCTGTTATATTATTATGCTAACATGCCTAGCACAAATTAGCAAGTATTTGTTTTTATTTTCTTCAAGGCGACTAAAGTCGCGCTTACACTTTCATCTCCGCTCGCTTTGTGGCGGAGTTTTCAGTGTTAGGCTTTCTAATAACGATATTTGTAAGGTCTGGTTGCGGATTGTACACCATAAGGGTGTTTGGAGTCTAGTGTTGGCTAAACCCTGATATATATGCTGATCAACTTATCTTTGGCTCAACTCTGTGGCTCAACGGAAGGGTTGGAATCCATCGATGGAGTTCCAAAGCAACAGAATAAAGTCTAAACTTCAAGAATATTGCTCCGGCCTCATTGTCCGTAACAAGTGATCTACCACCGATGGAACCACCGATTGCTTCTGGAACTATTCTGCAAAATCGCTACCATCTGCTCCGTGTCCTTGACCAAGGAGAATTCAATCGGACTTACCTGGTAGAGGATCAAGGGCGTTTCAATGAACCTTGTGTCCTGAAAGAATTTATTCCCCCTCAGACAGAAACTAATAATCTAGATAAGTCAAGGCAACTGTTTCAACAAG
>NZ_JAAHHX010000018.1:0-4101 GCF_010672065.1 Moorena sp. SIO4A1
TCTATTGCCTATTGCATCTTGCCTATTGCCTATTGCCTCTTGCCTATTGCCTATTGCCTATTGCCTATTGCCTATTGCCTATTGCCTATTGCCTATTGCCTATTGCCTGCTCCCTGCTCCCTAAAACCCAGAGATTCGTACCTCATAGATATAAGAATTGCTATCAATAGTTTATTTGTAGAGCTTAATGGCTGATTTTATTCTAATTACAGGGGATAAAGCCATGTTTAACCCTACCTTTGGGGCAGCAACTGTGGTGCCCCAACCGGGTACCCTGGTGGGTTCTGGCAAGGACACGATTAATGGCAAGCCTGTGTGTGTGGATGGGGATGAGAAAAAAGTGATAGTACCGGGCTGTATGTATATGACTCCACAGTACAGTATACCAGGTGTAGGTACTCTCACAATTCAATCCCTGGGAGGCAATCAAAAAGCTAAAAAAAATAAATCTGGTGGCAAACCAGTGTTGCTCAAAGGCAGCACTTTCACTGCTAAATTTCAAGTGATGACGCCAGCGCAGCAACCACCAAAAGGTCCAACGCCCCCAATTCCCGACGCTACTCCCCAATACTCGGGTACTGGCAGTTTTATTACTACTAATCTCAAAGTTAAAGGTGCCTAATAATGTCTTCACAGCCCTTACCATTAAGCTCTGAGTTCCCACCCCCTCCACATTTGCCACCGTTAGAAAATGGCGATCGCTTAACTTCCCGGGAATTTGAGCGTCGTTACAATGCCATGCCAGAACTAAAAAAAGCCGAACTGATAGAAGGAATAGTTTACATGGCATCGCCCCTACGTTTTCAACCTCATGCCCAACCGCACGGACGTTTAATCACCTGGCTGGGAGTTTATCAAGCTGCTACACCCCAGGTACAAATGGGCATTGAACCCACAGTCCGTTTGGATCGGGACAACCAACCGCAACCCGATGGCGTATTGCTAATTAATCCCGAAAGTGGGGGCAACTCTACCCTAAGTGAAGATGGATACTTGGAAGGAGCACCAGAATTATTGGTAGAAATAGCAGCTAGTAGTGCAGCGATCGATCTGGGAGATAAGAAGCGTGCTTATCGGCGCAATAGCGTACAGGAATACATTGTTTGGCAAGTCTTTGAACAAAAAATTGATTGGTTTAGTTTAAACGATGGTGATTATATTTCCTTGTTACCAGATCCTGATGGCCTGATTTGCTCTCAAGTTTTTCCCGGATTGTGGCTGGATGCGCCAGGGATGCTCCAAGGGGATCTGCAACGGGTTTTGCTTTCCTTGCAATCAGGAATTAATTCCCCAGAGCATCAAGCTTTTGTCCAACAGTTAATGGCACGGCAGCAACAACACGGGAATAGTTAATGAAATAAATCAATAGCTAATATAGATGTAGTCAAACCAGCACACCAACCATGGCTACCAGACATATACGCTTTGATTGGGCCATCAAAAGACTACTGCGTAATAAAGCCAATTATGTAGTCTTGGAAGGGTTTTTGAGCGAGTTATTACATACACAGATCAAAATCCAAACTCTTCTCGAAAGGGTCGGCAATCAACAGACAGAGGAAGATAAAAGCAACCGTGTCGATATTCTTGCCGAAACCGAAAACTCCGAGTTAGTCCTGATCGAAGTGCAAAATAACTCCCAACTCGATTATTTTCATCGGATGCTCTACGGTGTTTCCCAGCTAGTCACCGAATATCTTGAACAAGGGGAAGAGTACGGCAAAATTCGGAAAATCTACTCAGTGAATATCGTCTACTTTAACCTCGGTAAGGAAGATGACTATATTTATCGTTTCCGCTCGGAGTTCATGGGAGTGAATCAAGGAGATATCCTGGAAGCATCCCTAGCTCAAGAAAGAAAATATACGATTGAAAAAGTAGCAGATATCTTTCCAGAATACTACCTGCTGAAAGTAAAGAACTTTAAGGGTATAGCGAAAAACCACCTAGAAGAATGGATCTATTATCTCAAAAACAGCGAGATCAAGGAGGAATTTGAAGCCAAAGGCATGGTGGAAGCCAAAGAAACCTTAAGAGTCAATAATCTCTCAGACCAAGAAAGAGCGGCATACAAGCGTTATATGGATAACAAAAGTTACGAAGCCAGTATCTTGAGTACCCAAGAATTTGAGGCGCAATGGCAAATCGAACAGATTGAACAGGCAGAAATTCGAGGTAGACTTGAAGGATTGGAAGAAGGTAGGGAAGAGGGAAGACTTGAAGGATTGGAAGAAGGAAAAAGAATCTTACTATTAGAACAGTTGGAGCGCCGTTTCCCAGAAATAGCCTCACAACACAGAGCAGCTATCCTTGGGTTGAATTCCCAGGAATTAGATAATTTAGCCGATGCCATGTGGGATTTTCAGACTAGCGCTGATTTGCTTGACTGGCTACAGGAACACTCAAGTTAGGGATTGCTGAATAAGTCTGTTCGTTGTAGTAATACCCTCCTTTGGGGGCGTTGGGTGCGATCGGTTTTGCATAAGGTTTTCGCCGCTTGGAGTACGGTCGGGTTTTGATCGTTTGGTTTGTCCGTCTTTCGGTAGTCGGTGCGTTACGCGATGCGATGCTGTTGGCGAATTCGTGAAACCCTTATTCTGCCGTAATCCGCTCCCCTCTCTCAACCTTGGGAGAGGGGCTGGGGGTGAGGGCTGATGGGGCTTCTTGGTTTGTTAAGAAATATTTCGCCAACAGCATCACGATGCTAACGCACCCAACCTAATCGGTGATCGATGCAGCCGATTTCACCTGGATAGATTCTAGGTCTGACGGAGTACACAGCCCTATATCCAATAGATATGAGGAAATCGTTTCAGATGATAGTGGTTGCACAATATTAGTAGATGATCAGTAGATGCACGACTTAAAGAGAAAATGTTTGTTGTTTACCCTTGAGAAGTTAACCGATAGTAGGGGCAAGTCTTGTGCCTAACCGTACAACAATCAACAATCAACAGTTAACAATCAATAATCATACTGTTATATTTTCAGCAGTTATCCCATTTCTCTTTATCTATTGATACTCTAGTTTTCCACTAAAAACTCGCCAAAATGGCGACATGAAACTGAGATTTTTATCTAAAACAGAATTTGTAGACTTACAGAAATCTTGAAGAAAGTCATCCGTCACACTCCTATGGAGGAAAACTAATAATGGAAATTTCTGAGTTACCCATCGGTTTTGAGTTGTTATCCGATGAGGAAACCTTTCTCAATGATCTAGATCAGCAAGATACTATGGTTCAGGGTGGATGTGGTCCGACTCCCCAAACACCATACATTCTGTGTCCAGCACCTACGGCAGTTCCTATGCCTGAACACCCAGAACCTTTTCCCAAATGTCCACGCCCAATACCCCAACCAACACCTCCTGTTTTTGAACATCCACGGCCCATACCTTTTCCTAAACCCAAGACCATACCAATTTATAGAACAGGACCGATTATGATGACTCCACCAATACGAATGGAGCATTAGATTGAGGGCATTAGCCCCTCGCTCTAAGTGTAGGGGCTGATGGTAATGATTAAGCTAAAACGCATTTAAAATATGTTTGGACAAGGCAAAAGGCAAAAGGCAAAAGGCAAAAGGCAAAAGGCAAAAGGCAAAAAGTTTCTGGAATATATTTTTTATTTTTATTGAAGATATATACAGTTTAAAATCAAAATAATTTATTTAAAAAAATAGTAACAAATTTTTTTTTTATGTTAAATTAACATCATATAAACGATTATTTATAGCAACATTATAGATATAGACATTCTAAATATTTTGTGAACCATAACGCTGGCATTATGGTCGCACAAGGATGAAAGTTCTTTCCATTGTCTTGATCGGCTTTCTTGCCTATTGCCTATTGCCTATTGCCTATTGCCTATTGCCTATTGCCTATTGCCTATTGCCTATTGCCTATTGCCTATTGCCTCTTGCCTCTTGCCTCTTGCCTCTTGCCTTTCCCAAGCGCGACTATGTTGACAACTCAAATAACAATGCTATAGCTAGCTGACATTTTATGTCACAATTGCATCTGATCTAGTAAACATAGTAATGGCAGCTGCTATGAGCGAAACCATCTTTAGCAAGATTATCCGGCGAGAAATA
>NZ_JAAHHX010000180.1:0-3611 GCF_010672065.1 Moorena sp. SIO4A1
AGGTCTTCTGTAGCTTGAGTCAGTTGCAGGGTTTCTTCCCAAGCCGAATCCCACAGCTTAGAAATTTGCTGATTAGAGGAATGCTTCTTGAGCTGAGTGCGCAGTTGAGTCAGGGTGTGGCGATGTTGCTTGAGCCAATTGGAAAGTTTTTCAACTACCCCTTGACAGTTTTCATCCTGCCATCCTAACTGGTTTTGGTTAATCAGTAGTTCCCCAACTAGGTGAGATAGGTGTTTAAGACTGTCTAAATCAACACGCACTGTGGCTGATGTCTTGATCGAGCCCTCTGCTAATGAAGGCACATCAGCCTCTGCAGACTCCCGATCGGGAAGAGACATTGATATTTGCTTGACTTCTTTTCCTGATTCAGGGTTAACCGCTAACTCCGACTCTTGCTGAGGGTCAGTCTGAGGTTGGTTAAGATTGTCTGTTGCTACGGTTTCTGAAGATTCATCCAGAAATATAGTATCTGGAAATATACTATCTGGAGGTATACTATCTGGCTCAAGAGATTCCTCTTCAGGAAAGACTTGATTCGCTTGCTCTTGTGCAAGAGAAATATTACCAAAAGTTTCCTCAAGTAATTCATCAATATTTGTTGAAGGTTGAAAGTTATTGTTGGTTGAAGGTTGAAGGTTATTGTTGGTTGAAGGTTCAAGGTTAGTGTTGGTTGAAGGTTGAAGGTTAGTGTTGGTTGAAGGTTGAAGGTTAGTTTGGGTTGTTCGCGTAGCGTGGCCTTTTGGCCAAGGTTCAAGGTTAGTTTGGGTTGTTCGCGTAGCGTGGCCTTTTGGCCAAGGTTCAAGGTTAGCAGGTTGAAGGTTAGCAGGTTGAAGGTTAGTTTGGGTTGTTCGCGTAGCGTGGCCTTTTGGCCAAGGTTCAAGGTTTTCCAGACAACCTTCAACGTTCCAACCTTCAACATTCAACGATTGTGAACCTTCAACATTCAACGATTGTGAACCTTCAACCTTCAACGATTGTGAACCTTCAACCTTCAACGATTGTGAACCTTCAACCTTCAACGATTGTGAACCTTCAACCTGTAACTCTTCTTGTGATCCAGCTAATTGTTGAAGGGCGAGGCTGGGGTTTCCTCCACGAGTGCGATCGCCTGCTAAGACAGCGGTATGAGCTTCCTGGAAATTCGTTAAGGCAATCTTGGCAATTTCCATCACCTGTTCAGGCTGAACATCAAGGGCTTTGAGGGTGTTTTCGGCAATTGCTTTAAACCCTGGTAAGTTCAAGGATTCCCCTAACCCTACAAATATTTCAGCTTGTTCTCGCAAGGTCTCAGCAATCTCTATCAGCGTAGCCTTGTCATAATCAGGGGTTGTTCGCGTAGCGTGGCCAATAGGCCAAGGTTGAAGGTTAGCAGGTTGAAGGTTAGTGTTGGTTGAAGGTTCAAGGTTAGTGTTGGTTGAAGGTTCAAGGTTAGTGTTGGTTGAAGGTTCAAGGTTAGTGTTGGTTGAAGGTTCAAGGTTAGTGTTGGTTGAAGGTTCAAGGTTAGTGTTGGTTGAAGGTTGAAGGTTGTCTGGAAAACTTTCAACCTTCAACCTGTCAACCTGTAACCCTTGAGAACTTTCAACATCCAACCTGCCAACCTGTAACCCTTCAGAACTTTCAACATCCAACCTGCCAACCTGTAACCCTTCAGAACCTTGGCCAATAGGCCACGCTTCGCGAACAACATCCAACCTGCCAACCTGTAACCTTCCAACCTTCAACAAGGAAGCTAGGTGATCGATTCGTTGCTTGACTCCTACTTCAAAGATAGATTGGACAATATCAAACCCAAGTTCTGCTGATGTGGGTAGAGAGGCTTGATAGTCAAAACAATCTCCTAATTTAGCTTGCAGTTTAGCAAACACCCCTGCAGCTCGGTTGATAATCTCAGTATTCTTGCTCAACTCCCCAGTCATTTCAGCAGTCAGTGCCATCCTGAGGCACTGATATCCCTCAAACAGTAGTGTTTCTAGTTCTGTATCAATGGTTGCCTCAGGGGCTAACATTGCCCGGAAGACATCTTCGAGATAATGTGCTACACTTTTTATGGTTTCTTGCCGGACATTAGCAGCTGCGCCTTTCAGGGTATGAGTGGCTCGCATTAAGTCATAAAGTTGGTTTTTTGGCTTGTCCGGTGTTAAAGCCAGCAAGTGTTGTTCAATAACTTGCAGCAAGTCCTGGGCTTCCCCAAGAAAGTATTGATAGGTTTCTGGATCAATAGTTGACATTTTTTTAGGGAGTAGGGAGTAGGGAGTCGGGAGTCGGGAGTCGGGAATCGGGAGTCGGGAGTCGGGAGAAGAAACTTGACTTTACCTGATCAGTATAATCAACGCTATATAAATAAAGCGAATAATAACCCCTAAAACCAATCTCAAAGCGCCAGTTGCTCCCCAACCTCCCCGCGCCCACGCCCCGCGCCCCCGCCCCACACTCCCTACCCGTAGCGCTATAACTAGTTAACAGTAAACTGCTCAACAGCTGCCTGTAGCTTTTCGATGGTGGTGAGGGATTCCTTGAAGGACTCCCAAAGCTGGGCAGAGTCTTCAGAGGTATTGGTGGATATGGCCGCAACTTCTTTCATGGTTTGGGTAACCGATTGTGATTGTTCGAGTTGGGCTAGGGTTACCTGGGTAATCCCTGCAACTAACTGGCTAATCTCAGCAGTAGCTGATGCGATCGCATTTAGATTGCCCTTGCTTTCTTCTACCAATTCTGTGCCAGTATTAACCTGAGCGATCGCGACTTCGGTCACTTTAATCACCTCTCTAGTCTGAGTGCGGATTTCAGCAACTAAATTAGAAATTTCCGTAGTTGCCTTGGCCGACTGTCGAGCTAAGGAGCGCACCTCATCAGCTACCACCGCAAAACCTTTACCATACTCCCCAGCTCGGGTGGCTTCGATAGCAGCATTAAGGGAGAGTAGCTGGGTTTGGGTAGCAAAATCACTAATCAAATTCAATACCCGGTCAACATTTTGGGAGTATTGACTTAACTGTCTAATTTGATGGCTGGCTTCCTCCACACTGTCCCGAATTCCTAGAATTCCCTCCACCGTGCGGTTCATAGCTGTCTCCCCCGATGCTACTTTTTGGTTTGCCTCTTGCACAGCTCGGTCGATGGATTGGGCGCTAGTGGTTACAGCTTGGGTAGAGTTAACCATGTTCTGGATTTGATCCATGGCTTGGGTCAACTCCTGACACTGATGCTGGGCTTCTTCAGAAAGTTTAGTAATTGCTGCTTCACTCTCTGTAGCAGTTTCAGCGACTTTCACAGAAGCTGAGAGTACCTCGATCACAATTTGCCGTAAACTGTGAATGGTGTTGTTGTAAGCATCTGCAATAGTCCCAAGTTCATCATTGGTAATCGGAGCTCTAACGGTCAAGTCACCGTCTAGAGCAGGTCGAACAGCTGTGAGCAAATCAATAGCACGCTGTTGGAATAATTCCCTAGCCTCCTTTTCCTGTGATGCTAATTCTGCTAGTTTTTGGGATTGCGATCGCAATTGTTCCAAATACTCAGCTCGCTGCAACGGTACACTCATCTGAGCGGCAATCTGAAGCATCCAATTAATCTCTTCCGTTTGCCAATCCCTAGCTTCAGAATTTTGATAA
>NZ_JAAHHX010000181.1:0-3598 GCF_010672065.1 Moorena sp. SIO4A1
TGTCACTCGGATTTCACGAGGGGTGGAATTTCACCACCATGGTTATCAAGTTGTCATGGTTCATTTAACCAAGCAGCTAATCCTCCAAATCCTTATTGGATAAGGTTTATAGCTAACGAATCGCACCCCGAAATTGGTACCAACCTGCATCGTTAATGGATTTGGCAAGACAGTGATTCTTTACTAAGTTTTTGATCCTCAAGTCTTCATAGGCGACCAGATCGTTAGATCGGATTACGCAACGCGCGAGTCTCTTCGCATGTTCTTCACGCTGCCTACTTATTTTCAGGTGTGTCCTACCTAGCCTATTAATTGCTTTTTTACGGTTAGCAGAGCCTTTCTTCTTTCGGGAAACCCGACGTTGATAAAACTTTAAACGTTTCTCCCCTCTTCTGTAAAATCTTGGGTTAGGTTCTGAGTACCCATCAGAGTCTGTATAGAATTCTTTTAATCCAACATCTAAACCAACAGTAAAGCCAGTAGCTTCTAGTTGAAAGGCCGTAGGCCACGCTTTCGGCAAAGCCGACGCTGCGCGAACGCGAACGGAATTATCTGCTTTGACGCAAAACTGGACATAATAACCATCGGCTCTTTGGACGATACGAACCCGCTTGATCAGTTTCTGGTCGAAACGCCATAAGTCCCACGTCCCCTTAAGCTTGACTTTACCGATTCCTTTCTTGTCGGTAAAATTTATAGATTTTTTATCTGGGGATAACTTCCACCCGGATTGCTTATATTCAACCGACCTAGAATGTTTCTTAAAACGGGGATAGCCCTTTTTCCCAGGTACTTTTTTCTTACAGTTGTCGTAGAACCGCTTTATTGCCCGCTCTACATTTTCAACTGAAGCTTGACATGCATGACTGTTCAGGTCTTTGACAAAATTAAACTCTTCACGTATTTCGGTGTTGTAACGGTACAATTCTTTTTTGCCCACTCCATGGTTATCCATCCAGTACCGAAGTACTTTATTCCGGACAAAGCGAGCCGTTATAATAGCTTCATTTATCGCTAATTTTTGAGGCTCTTTAAGGACAGCCTTGAACTCCATTACCAACACCTGAAATCACCTCCTTGGTTCGTTTGCTTTACTTACTATTATAGTCGATAACGAGCGGGCAAAAGTTCCCGGACAGTTAGGGAATAAATTCCTGTTCGGGCTAACCCCATGGATAGAATCCAGGGGCTTGCGCTCTCAGGGTTTTCGGTCAATAATCTGGTCAATAATCTGGTCAACTAGATTTGTGCCACCAAACCATAGAGCAAACAGAATTGAGATGGAGAGGCTTGCTCCGATCAAGCACAGCACTAAACCGGCTAGGCTAATTGCGCCATCATCTTCAGTTAAGCCAAAACCAGTTATAAAAATTCCAATAGCTGGAAGGGTATTTGTTCCTGGAATTGGAATCATCATCGAAATTGACATTAATGCGATCGCACTCCCCATAAATATCCGACCAGGCAAACTGGTACAAATATAGCTTAGGCGAGGACGGGTCACTGCCTCAATCCGCTGCAACCAAGGGAGTCCTATTTTCAGAAAACCCTGTACCGTTTCCAGTTTCATTTTCCCATTCATCATCTTATTGGGTAGCCAGGGGCGTTTGGCACCAACGATGAGCTGAATAGCCAACAAGAAGATCACAATCGCAAAGGGAATCGAATAACCCGGTGCTGGAACTGGCAAAGCGGAAGGTAGGGATAGGATAACGAATAGAAACCCAAAAATACGTTCCCCCGCTAGGGTCAAAATATCTGCCAGCTTTACCTGAGGCTCTCGCTCTTCCTCAAAAAAATAGCGCTGTAGTTCTACAGAGAGTTTAGCCATTCAGTAGTGATTAGTTATAAAAGTTAATATACTAATCTATACTAATCCTTCTAGCACTTACCCTGAAATTACCTAAGATTAATTGTTAGGTGTGCAGCAATTCACAAATGGTTTGTTAGCGATCGCTTCTAACTCCACTGATTTGATCAGATCTACCCATGCTTGGGGCTGGGAATCCCGTAACTGGGCAACAGTAGTCACAGTTTCTTGCCAAATCATAGCATCAGCATATAGTTTGGCTTTTTCTAAGGTATTTTGCTCCTGCTCTAGATTAAGCGCTAATTCTGGACTAAGTTCAGTACGCTCGAGTATTCCTTTAACCCACTGATCTCGGCTACGCTCTTGAGGATCGCAAACGAGTACGAAAAACCACTTGTATTCCTTACCCATAGTCAGAGGTACAGTTTTCGGCACGCTCAGTTGCACAATACCGTTCGTGTTATCCAGGCTCAGGCTGGTCAGGTACACCTCTTGATCCTGGTCATCAATTAACACAAATTCTGCTTCGGAGGCTTTAGTTTTGGGAACATACCAGAACAGTGTAGGATTAGCCGCCACTGTTTTGACCAGATTATTGGCAGGCACGATAGGAGTCAAAGGGATGTCACCGTTGTCAGTACAGGAATAGCTACGAGACCCTCCTCCTGCTGTTCTTGTTGGTTTTCCTCGTTCTGGTACTCGTGGAAATTCAATCATATGTGTCCCAGCCCCAAGGGTTTTAGACGGTGACCCTCGCTCTGGTGGTGCTGGGAATTGTAAACCAACTTCATGGTGTGGGTATGACTGTGCGAGTAACCGGGGTGCCGTCAAGTCATTTACCAGTGCAGCCGACAGCATAGTAGTAAGCACTGCCAGATAGGTTGGAGTTTGTTGCCATATCATGATCAATCACCCTACTCATTAATAGGCCTCTTGCAAAAGTCCATTTTTGCTATTGGGCTATAGTATTTATCACCCTCTTTTTAAAGATTTATGCAAGATTCTATATAATTTTAGAATTTTCCTGTACATATTATCCATATCTATATAGTTTCCCCACTTCTTAAAAACATCCATAATCTCTAAAAATCACCCATAATCCGCTTTCGCAACTGGTATTTGCCTACCTTCCCTTATTCTTCAGCAATAAAGCCATAACTCTACCTGTAGGGTAGAGTTTGGTACCCAGTTTTGGGTAAGTTCTGTTCTTCCAAGGATTGCGGCTAATCCCACACCTTATTCAGCGGGCTAATTGCTAATTATTCTTAATTAATTGTTAAGTAAATCAGGTATTGAACTTGGGGATTTATGTATTTAATCCCAATTTACCATCAAAGGTATTGGTATTATTACCATATTCTATCCCAAAATCCCAATAATCTCAAGTTCGCTTAATCACTTTTTTGGGTCAGGGTAATCGATAGTCGGTCATCGTCAACTACCAATTACCCATGACCTATGACCCATTACCTGTTACCCATTACCCATTACCCGATCAGGGAGATCAGGATTATTGAACTGGCATTGTCAAAGGATTACCCTAGTTTTAGGTACCAGAAGTCCAAGAGTTCATGTACTCGATTTGCTCTGGGGTTAGGGTGTCAATGTTAATGCCCATTGCTTGTAACTTCAGCCGCGCAATTTCCTTATCCACTGCTTCTGGGATGGAGTGTAAACCTGGTTCAATGGATCCTTTGTTCTTGACTAGGTATTCACAGGCCAAAGCTTGGTTAGCAAAGCTCATGTCCATCACCGCACTGGGATGACCTTCAGCTGCTGCCAGGTTAA
>NZ_JAAHHX010000182.1:0-3569 GCF_010672065.1 Moorena sp. SIO4A1
TCTAAGGGACTTATTTGAATCACCCACTGTAGCAGGAGTGGCCCAAGCTATTGAGAAGAGACACGATAGTACACAGGTTACTAATCAAGTTAGGGACTTGAGGGCTGAAGTAATCTTAGACTCCAAAATTCAGAATCAATCTGTAGCTTTTGAATATATAACTGAACCGAAAAATATCTTTTTGACTGGATCAACAGGCTTTTTGGGAGTTTATTTACTCTCCGAACTTCTCGAACAAACTCAAGGGGATATATATTGTCTAGTACGTGCCACCTCTTCTGAGCAAGGTAAGCAGAGACTGCAAAGAGCCCTGGAGTCTTATAGCCTATGGAATGAAACCAAAAGCTCGAGAATTATTCCAGTTATAGGAGAGTTGTCAGCTCCACTATTCGGTCTTGATGAGCCACAGTTTAACCATCTAGCAAGTCAGGTGGATGTCATTTATCATAATGGTGCTTGGGTAAATTTTGTTTACTCTTACTCAATTTTGAAGCCAGCTAATGTTCTCGGAACTCACGAAGTCTTGAGATTGGCTAGCCAAGCCAAAATTAAGCCCGTACATTTTATCTCTACCATTTCAGTTTTCTTCTCATCCGCCTATTCTGACAAGGAAGTAATTTTTGAATCAGACTCCCTCGACTATAGTCCAGACAACGATGATGGCTACTCTGAAAGTAAATGGGTAGCAGAAAAATTAGTTATGGAAGCTCGTGACCGAAATTTGCCTGTGTGTATCTACAGACCAGGGAGAATAACAGGGCACAGTCAAACAGGTTTCTGTAATACAGAAGATCTATTTTCTCGAATGGTTAAAGGCTGTATCCAGCTAGGAGCAGTGCCAAATCTTGAAGGCGTTTTCAGCGACATAGTACCTGTAGACTATGTAAGCAAGGCGATTGTTAATATATCACAACAGAAAGAATCTCTAGGAAAGGCTTTTCACATGGTCAACCCTAATGACATCTATGTAAACGAGGCTTTCAACATGCTCTGTTCTTGGGGATACCCTATTGAAAAGATGGATTATGAAAAGTGGCGAACCAAACTAATTTGTCAAGCAGAAAATAGCAATAAAAACGCATTGTATCCCCTTCTGCCGCTTTTTTCAGAAGAATTCCCAGTAAATGCGAAAATGCCGAGATACGACTGTAAACATACAATACATGGACTAGCTGACACTGATATAGTCTGCCCATCCATAGATTCCAAATTATTGAATACTTACTATTCTTATTTTCAGAGTAGCGGCTTCTTGAATGCGCCACAGTAGGGCATTCTTTTCCTAGGGGCGCACGTCAGTCAGGTGTCTTGAAGTTCAATGGATTGACTCTGGGGGACGACAAGTCCCCCATAAACTTTTTTCGGTGGTGGTGCATAGTAATGGTATGGGAAGTGTGGGGAGTGTGGGAAAAAATATATATTTTCACCATTACTATGCAGGAGAACCCCCAGCCAAATAACCAAAATTCTTAGTCTGACATTTCAGGGTGCAGAATGTAGGTGTAATTCGATTTTAACTAGCCTAGGACGATATTTTTACCTTGCTAGCATCAACCAGGTAGGACAGGAAGCTATCTACTAAAGTCTCCATCGTCTCCTGGCTGATCGCAGGCTTAGAAAAGGGGAAATGCAAAAACATTTTTCCCTCAAAAGTTGTAACATTAGCAAGTACAATACCCCCAAACATGGCTTGTCCTGAAGCAAAACTGATTTCTGAGAGTTCAAATTGACCGTAAACTCTGGGAATATTTACTCGACCAATATTGGAAATAGCTACTGTCTGAGGGGCTTGATCTCGGCGGGTGAGCCCCAACTCGAACATCTTCCTATACATCGAAACTCCGCTGAACATATCGCCACGCCTTAAGCCAACTTCCACTTGTTGTTTCACTCCCCGTGCTAATTCCCAGAAGGAAGTATTGGTATCGAGAGTGTGAAATGACGTTATGGGGCCAACCAGTAAAACCATGTTTTCATTGCCAATCACTGGTTTCAAGTGTTTACGTAGATCAACAGGAATCCAACAGGACACATACTTTTTCTTTCCTGAGCCGATTTTTATGGCTGTGGCAAATATCAGCGCTGCACATAAAGCACCTTGTACTGTTGTCTTTTCTTGACGGCAACGTAGAATTAGCTCTTTGGTAACCTCCGCATCTAACTGTCTATAAACATTGCCAGTACGTCGTAACTCAAGAGGTAGAGTCTTCTCAAAACTCAAGCCTTTTGGTTGGCGCCAAATATTTTTGAACAGAAGTCGCAGAATAAACAACAGCTTGTTGATATTACCCCTAAAGCCTTTTGTTGATGGGGGCAATAACTCATCTACAGGGGGAAGCGTTGGTAAGCTGGGCACTGGCACGACTGGTTCACCAGAGGTAATTTTCCAGCAGTAGGTCAAGATTTCTGAATATAACTCAATACTTGATAATGCATCTGAGATGGCGTGGTTTATTGTGATAATCAAATGACTAGCATTGTTTTCAGAGTACTCCTGCCCTGGCACAAGTACAGCTCGCAATAACACTTCACTACTCTCAATTTGGGTGTTTAGCTCTTCTATAAGAGTTTCTTGCCATTGTCTAGAGTGTTGCGAATCTACCACCCGCAAAGGGATCTTTTTTGCACTCGTTTCAAAACGGAGGTTATCCACGTCACCGACGATACGAGAATTAAGCCGAGGGTGATGAGTTTGGACAATATCAAGGGCTTGCCTCACAATTTCTTCATTCAACGGGCCTAAAATGCGCCCGATAATTACTATATTTAATGAGCTATTCAAGCGATTTGATATTTCCATTACTTGCTCTACAGCACAGAGTTTTCTGTTATCAATCATTGACATTTTTTATTCCATATCGGTGCTTTGTTACGTACAGACAACGAATCTCAGTACAGGACAAAAGGCTTGAAAAGTTGACAAGGGTGGGGTTTCATCAGAATTACCACAGTCATCAGAAACCCCATGAATCAATAAGCGCGAACTTAAGAAAGCTCTCCAACCCCATCTGGATTGGCAAGGTGGGTCAATCCCAAACCCTTAAGGAAGCAGGGTTTGGGGTCAATGTGATTGCCGTTGAGGCATTGCGCCTTGATAATGGCAAGCTCTTGGTGGTCATTGCTCCTTCAAAGTGCGAGGGGTTGGTGGCCGATTATTTTACGCTGGGGAATTGAAACCCTATGCAGGCATTTTCTTTACTCGGGGCAAATGCCCTTGAATCGACTCACTTCACGCTCGGCAGAGCGCTTGGGAAAGCTCAAAGCAGCTAGCTGTTGACTTTGGCATTATGCTGGTCGATGCCAACGGGGTTATTTCTTGATCAGCGATACGCCCATTTCGATTAAAAAACATGCTCCCCGGCAAGGGAGTATTTTCCGATATGGTCTTGAGCATCTTCCTCATATTGTACTCAATCCTTCTTCCCTCAATGAAAGAGATTTTCTTCAATCTCTACAGTTTTTGTCCTGTACTTAGGAATTGCTATATTCATGCTTGTTCAATTCAGCTTTGTCAAGTCAATAAATGTCTATCTACTTCTAATTCATCATTTCTCAAATTTGTCAAGTTT
>NZ_JAAHHX010000183.1:0-3498 GCF_010672065.1 Moorena sp. SIO4A1
CGAGTAGAGTGGTTTTCCCACTGAGATACGGACCAACAATTGCCACATTACGGGTGGCTTTACACGCTTTGCCGTTCATAATTTACCCCCAAATTATTTCAATTGGACTTATGCATTGAAGCGGAGCTTGAAGGGGATGATATGGTAGCGAGGTGAGTTGGTTAAAACGTGCCATACGTCAACGCTTCTCTTACCTGCTCATCCTACCTACTTATCTCCTGACTACTGGTTTATGCGTAAGTTTTGTTGAGATGGGATCAACGTTATCTGGTTGTGAGATTAACTTATTTTGGTTTGATCTAGATCGAACTTGCAATGTCTTGTAATGTAAACTACTAAAACTGTTAAGTAAGATAACTCTAGGTCACTAATTTTCAAAAAATATGAATACACGTAACAACTATAAAAAAAAATGTTTCAAAAATCTTAAGCAAAATTTATTCCCACTCAACTTAATGTTTGTTAACAGAAAAGTCACTGCCAGAGGCTATTTCTTCCTAGGAGTCAGTTGGCTGTTGGTGCTGACACAGCCACTAGTTTCCCATGCCCTAGGGGTTAACCCAGATCATCTGAATGATTCACCAGGGAGACTGAGTAGACATCATCCCCTTACTCGCCCTTACCGTTACAGTGGTAGACTAATCGCCCAGTCTCAGTATCTCCCAGCACTCAAACCAACTCAACCCGCAGCCCTCGAGCAACTTAACCAAGGACTGGCATTAATTCAACAGAGTAAGGTACTTGAAGCGATCGTGGCGTTTGAAAAGGCAGCCCAACTGAATCCCAAGCTAGCACCAGCACACTACAACTTGGGCCTAGCATTGCGGCAGGTTGGAAAATTGCAGGCGTCAGCCGATGCCTTTTATCGGGCGACCCAGACCGATCCAGAATTTGCTCTAGCCTTTGCTAATTTAGGGGCTGCTCTGTTGGAAGGAAAGAATTTGTCTCAGGCACGGGAATATCTAGAAAGAGCTCTGGAACTTGACCCTAAACTTGGTGTTGCTCACTATAACATGGGTCTAGTTATGTCCAAGTTGCGAACACCCGCACAAGCGATCGCATCATTTAAACAAGCAATGCAATTTAGCCGTAATGCTCCCGAACCGCCATATCATTTAGGACTGATTTATAGGCAACAGGGCAAGCTGGAGGAGGCAAAAAAGGCGTTTGAGCAAGCGATCAAAATCAATCCCAAATACCCCGAAGCCCACTACAATATCGGGGGAATTTTATTTAGTCAGAGAAATTTGGATGGTGCTCTGGCAGCATTCCAGCAAGCAGCGGTAGCTAACTCGAATTACGCTAATGCCTATTATGCTGCTGGTGTAGTATTTCTGCGCCAAAACCGGTTTAGTGATGCTCTGCAAGTCTTGCAGTATGCTAGAGACCTTTACAATAGCCAAGGTAATCCCCAGTGGGGACGTAGGGCTGAGCAATTGATGGAGCAAGCCCGTAATTCCGGTTTTTAGTGCGCTTTGTACCATCAGAACTTGTTAGCTTTGACGACTCCCCACAGATAAATCTGGAGCGTTGCACCTGTAGGGGGATGATTTATGGAGATGGGGAAGATGGGGAAGAATCCACCCATCCTCCTGTTGATGTTTATGACGTTTTAATTAGGATTTCTATATCAGTTGTTTTTTGCTTTTTTTAATGGCAGGCTTTACCGAATATTTTTAATTTTTTAAAAAAACTTTAATAAAAATTAAATCAATACTCAATTATGTGAAAATAATCAAACCAATGCCAAGTATTTTTTACTAATTTCTGAGTGTTATGTTAATAGTTAATATCAAAATAATTTTATATATAAATATAATAGTTTTGTAAAAAATAATCGAAAACTATGTCACCTTTGAATTTAAGTTATAGGGCTACAAAACTTAAAAAGCTTAAAATCAATTGTCCTTTATCTGGAAAAATTTAGGTATTGCCCAGGCTAATACTAGCCTAGCTTGAATTTTTTGCCGATTATTAAAAGTGTAGTAACGTTGGGAGACCTTGAGTTTAGGGGATAAGACTGGGTGGCGACGGTTAGCCTAATCTAGACATTATCAAAACCCGATTCCTACTCCCCACTGCGCTCTCCTTAAATTACGGTTAAGACTACAGCATACTATAACTGATAAAATTTAGCCACACTCAATACAAAAAACCCCTGATGGGCGGTTGGGTGCCCCAGGGGGATGCAGCAAAAGGTTAAAACTACCATATACAACAGTAATCGGAAATGACAGTAAACCGTATCCGCAAAATCTCGGAAATCTCTGAGCCACTCGCAATAGTGGCCTACGAATAATTACGTACTTGCCTTATCCATGGTTACTATAGGGCTCTTGTCTACTAATATTCACAGCGATCTGACAAACCAGTAACTTGGGTCGAACTAGGGAACTGGCTCCTATTCCACACCTAGTTCAGGGAATCTCAACGGAATTGAGTTGCCTTGAGCGCAAATCAGACTCGAAGGGCGTGTTCCATGTGCTGAACCCTTTGGAGTTTTCCAGGGTTTTGATCCTGCCGATACAACTTGTCTAAGCCAAGAATGAAGACAGTGAGTATAATTAGTGTAGTGGCCAAATTGCGAGCAAATAGTAAATCGAACATGACTATATCCTGAATTTCTCAATCCCTGGGGGTTCTGAGCCCCATTGCCCATGATTAAAAATTGTGAAGTGCCGATGTTTAATTTAGGGTTGACGCTCAGGTGTACTGTTTTGGTTGTTGTGTAAGAATTGAGGCCAATCGCTACAACTGGTGAAATCTGGTGAAATCTCCGAAATCTCGTAACTTACTAGTAGCTTCCTTGGTGGCTGGTGCTGTCTTGGGCTGTACCCACCAAGTTATACCGACCACACCAGCGCTAGAGGCTAAACCAGTGATTAGCAGATCTGTTACTGATCTAATTCAGATTGAACCCTTACCGATTGCGACCAAGTATAGGAATCAGTGGACTCCTGAATTGGAATCGGAATTCTGGGTGCGAGCCAACCAGGCCATTCAGTATTACGGTGGTAAAGGTTATGGCAACAACTACGGGGAAAATGAGAAGCGGTCTTATCCCTATGCCATGTTTGATTTTATTTTTGGCAATCGGGAGAAAGCCCTAGAGTTTCTGCAATCAGAAGATGCCCAAGCTGAAGATAACCAACACACTGAGGGTATTGACTACTATTACGCTTTCACCCTCAAAGGACAAATCCGAAAATACTTCTTCTTTGGGCAATTTCTCGACCCGACCTACAAACAGCGAATGTTTGACGGTGCTAAAACCTGGACAGAAACAGACCCCAACGGGCGTCCTCACCCCATTTATGGTAAGGGAAAAGGTGGTGATGGTTGGGGACCGGATGTGCGAGGAGGTTGGGTGGATGGACGCAACACGGACAATCTCCGGGCAATGCGAGAGATTTCCGTTTATCTGATGGCGGAGGAAACCGGAAATGAAGAGACTAGGCGTCTGTATAAAAAGAAAATTCAGCGCTATGTCTGGGCGCT
>NZ_JAAHHX010000184.1:0-3484 GCF_010672065.1 Moorena sp. SIO4A1
TACGAGCCACGTTTAGTGAATTACTGCAAAACTTAATTCCCGCTGAATTGGGCACAGGTGCTTTGAGGACTTTAGCTGCGATCGCTCTTAAAGGTCCGATTACTCAAGCTGACCTAGTCAACCTTCGCGGCAGTGGAGCGTATCAACATATCCAGGAACTGGTCGAGCTCGATTTTGTCCAGAAACGTAGACAAACTGAGGGGCGTTCCTACTGGTTACAAGTTACCGAAAAATTTCATCAACACTTTGAAGTTGAGCAGCTATTGCCACCCCAATAGAAGCTATGCTAAGGGTTACAAAAACTTCAAGATTCCTTTAAGTAAGCTTTTTTACTCAGAATTTCTACCGAAAAAAGTTAGATTTATCCCCGAAAGCTGATTCAGCTGATCTCACAATCGTTTAGAGTATAGAAAAGTCGAGATGAAGCAGGTCAAACCTAAAATTCCTAATGGTATTCAACCCCGATTTTCTAAGTTCCCCAGGAGCAGAGCCTCAAGCGAACCAACTGCTGCAATACCTCCAGAATCAACCTTCTGATGTTTTAGCAAGGATTGCGAAGTCTGCTAGCCCTGAAATCCAACAAATCATCTCTCAGAACGTTCAGGGGCTAGTAGGGATGCTGCCATCAGAAAACTTTAATGTTCAAATCACCACTGATCGGGAAAATTTAGCTGGATTGCTGGCGTCAGCCATGATGACTGGTTATTTTCTCCGTCAGATGGAACAGCGTATGGTTCTTGAAGACAACTTAACCAACTCCACTCCCTTACGTCCTCAGAAGCGGCCCAGTGAAAAGCGTAGCGATTCCCCAAAGCCAACTGAGTCATAATAGATGTCCTCTGGTTTAATACCTACGCTCGTTAGGTACACACCAGTGAATGGCACTATGTTCAGAATGATTAACTTGGGAAAAAGACTAAACGGAATAGGTTAAAGGGATGATACTATCACAATCTATTGTCCCTTTTTCCTTTTTAGACCCAGGTCGAGATGGATCCCAGGGGAGGATTAGCCTATAGAGGAGGATAACCGTGCATGGTAAAATTTAACTATTTCAGATAGTATCATCTCCGGTAGCATCAATAGTTTCAGATATTGTAAATCTTGGAGTAATAGGTAATGAGTAAATGGTAATTGTGATTAGCCATTACCGATTACTTATTACCGATGACTTGTTACCGATTATCGATTAGACCTAGCAACCTTAGTAGTTTGATTATACTGTTTGCGTCAATTATTCTGGCCTGATCCAAAGTTCCCTTGTCCAACGTTACCGACAACTGCGGCGAAGTTTGTTACCCATTATCCATTACCCTAACCCAAACAAAACCTTCGACGCGGAGTGGGCGGGGAGAACTTCAACGACCCAGCAAAATCTTAATCTGGTCAACTAGACTTGTGCCACCAAACCATAGAGCAAACAGAATTGAGATGGAGAGGCTTGCTCCGATCAGGCACACCACTAAACCGGCTAGGCTAATTGCGCCATCATCTTCAGTTAAGCCAAAACCAGTGATAAAAATTCCCATAGCTGGAACGGTATTTGTCCCTGGAATCGGAATCATCATCGAAATTGACATTAATGCGATCGCACTCCCCATAAATATCCGACCAGGCAAACTGGTACAAATATAGGTTAGGCGAGGACGGGTAACTGCCTCAATCCGCCGCAACCAAGGGAGTCCTATTTTCAGAAAACCCTGCACGGTTTCCAATTTCATTTTCCCATTCATGATCTTCTTTGGTAGCCAGGGGCGTTTGGCACCAACGATGAGCTGAATAGCCAACAATAAGATCACAATTCCAAAGGGAATCGAATAACCCGGTGCTGGAACTGGCAAAGCTGAAGGTAGAGATAGGATAACGAATATAAACCCAAAGATACGTTCCCCCGCTAGGGTCAAAATATCTGCCAGCCTTACCTGAGGCTCTTGCTCTTCCTCAAAAAAATAGCGCTGTAGTTCTACAGAGAGTTTAGCCATTTAGTAGTGATTAGTTATAAAAGTTAATATACTAATCTATACTAATCTTTCTAGCACTTACCCTGACATTACTGATAAGATTAATTGCTAGCTGTACAGCAATTCAGAAACGGTTTGTTAGCGATCGCTTCTAAGCCCACTGATTTGATCAGATCTACCCATGCTTGGGGCTGGGAATCCCGTAACTGGGCGATAGTAGTCAGAGTTTCTTGCCAAATCAGAGCATCAGCATATAGTTTGGCTTGTTCTAAGGTATTTTGCTCCTGCTCTAGATTAAGCGCTAATTCTGGACTAAGTTCAGTACGCTCTAGAATTCCTTGAACCCAATGATCTCGGCTACGCTCTTGAGGATCGCAAACGAGTACGAAAAACCACTTGTATTTCTTACCCATGGTCAGAGGTACGGTTGTCGGTACGCTCAGTTGCACAATACCGTTCGTGTTATCCAGGCTCACGCTGGTCAGGTAAACCTCTTGATTCTGGTCATCAATTAACACAAATTCTGCTTCGGAGGCTGTAGTTTTGGGAACATACCAGAACAGTGTCGGATTAGCCGCCACGGTTGTGACCAGATTATTGGCAGGCACGATAGCAGTCAAAGGGATGTCATCGCTGTCAGTACAGGAATAGCTACGAGACCCTCCTCCTGCTGTTCTTCTAGGTTCTCCTCGTTCTGGTACTGGTGGAAATTTAATCATATGTGTCCCAGCCCCAAGGGTTCTAGACGGTGATCCTCGCTCTGGTGGTGGTGGGAAGTATGCACCCACTTCATGGTGTGGGTATGACTGTGCCAGTAACTGGGGTGCGGTGAAGTCAGTTACCAGTGCAGCCGAGAGCATTGTAGTCAGCACTGCCAGATAGGTTGGAGATTGTTGCCAGATCATAATCAATAACCCTACTCATTAATAGACCTCTTGCAAAAGTCAATTTTTGCCATGTGGCTATAGTATTTATCACCCTCTTTTTAGAGATTTATGCAAGAGTCAATATAAGTTTGTTATTTTATTCTAGCTAAGTGGTTGATCTTAACTTGCCGTTCCAAACCTTTTCTATACTATATCTTATTCCTTGTCAAGGATACAAAAGTTTTTAGAGGTGCCATTTTAAATCGTTTAGGCCGGTCAGGGCAATCGATAGTCGGTCATTGTCAACTACCAATTACCCATGACCCATTACCCATTACCTAATTACCCATAACCGATTACCCAAAAAGAGATATCAGGATTATTGAACCAGTATCGTAAAGGGATTACCCTAGTTTTAGGTACCAGAAGTCCAAGAGTTGATGTACTCGATTTGGTCTGGGGTGAGGCTATCAATGTTAATGCCCATTGCTTGTAACTTCAACCGCGCAATGTCCTTATCCACTGCTTCAGGGATGGAGTGTAAACCTGGTTCAATGGATCCTTTGTTCTTGACTAGGTATTCACAGGCCAAAGCTTGGTTAGCAAAGCTCATGTCCATCACCGCACTGGGATGACCTTCAGCTGCTGCCAGGTTAA
>NZ_JAAHHX010000185.1:0-3483 GCF_010672065.1 Moorena sp. SIO4A1
CTACGAAACAGTTTACTTGTTAACCATTACAAAATCAGCTTAAAGACGTAGTCAACTGTCAACAAAACAAAAAACGAATGCAATACCAAAATAACAACAAGGAAATAAACAAAACTGTATGAAAATTTTTTTTCCCCCTAGCACGAATCTATCAGCTCCCTCTCCACCACTAAGAGTATCAATGCCACTGGTATCAATGACCTTGATAGTAGTAGAGTTACCGTCTTGAGACACGGAAATACCTCCACCTGTGAGAGTGTCATCCCCTAACCCGCCAGAAATCGAGTCATCTCCACTAAGGCCAGCGATAATGTCGTTACCTTCTCCACCATCAAGAGTATCATTTCCTATTCCACCTACAAGAATGTCATCACTTTCTCCTCCAGAAAAGGAATTATTACCACTCGTGCTAGTCAGAATGTCACTACCGTTGCCACCGTTGAAAGTCGTACTGGTTGCTCTACTCACCAGAATGTCATTGCTTCTCCCGCCAAAAATCTGACTTCGATTAAAGCTGCTATTCAACGAAGAAATGCTGACTCTAGGTTTCAAAAACGAAAGAGTATTGAATTCCTCTAGCTTAATGCCAAACTCAGATCCCGAAAAAAAGTTATCGTCACTTCCAAATAAAATCATCGTTTTTACTCCTTAAGCTGTTGTGCATTTAAACTGTATATTAGTGAAATCACATTAAAAAGATAGATCCCAGTCCCCTTTTGCCTTTTGCCTTTTGCCTTTTGCCTTTTGCCTTTTGCCTTTTGCCTTTTGCCTTTTGCCTTTTGCCTTTTGCCTTGCTAAAATTTAGTAATCGAACCTAATCCTAATATGTTTCTAATTACATTTTTAGGATTGCCGTAATAATTGATATTTCCTAACCCAAATACACTAGCATTCAGCTCTTCAGTGGCATAAACATCTACTTGGGAAGCACCAAATAGATCAACCTTAGCTTTGGTTGAAGAAAGATTTTTACCATTGACATCAACCGCTCCATATACCTTTAGATATAGCTCTTTCGTATTGCCATATAATTCAGTTTTGCCGCTACCATTTTCCTCAATGTCTAACCGCTGATTATTGACATTGTAAACTTTCACATAATTAGCGCCATGGGTAGATATTTGCTCGATGTTTTGGCTAGATGCTTTAATTTTTAATAGGGTTTTAGGAGAAATACTTTTTTCAGGATAAATGAATAGGGTATTATCTCTAACTTCTGTAATAATTAGGGGCAAGATATTATCATCACCGCTAATTTCAAGATTGGTAGTTGGCTGAATAACTAGTTCAATCTCATAACTACCACTAACGTCAATCGCAGTAAAAGGGCTAACTTTTCTGCTTTCCGTTTTCAAAACACTACTACCTTGAACACTCATCGTATTAAGCTGACTAACAACTGGTGCTTTAACTGGCTCAAGCCAAATACTATCTAACCCACTAACTGAGTTAAACCCACTAACAGCTAATGCTAGTAAAACAGGTATCTTAGATAACATTGTTTTTTTAACCAACCTCCTTTTGCTTAACTTAAGCTACTCCTTAATTGCCAGGATTCATGTGCTTCCTTTGTAAGTAGCCAGCTATCAGCTAATAGCTGATAGCGAAATGCTGAATGCTTACGAATTTTCTACAGAATCATTCTGGCTTTGATCCTGTAACCAATCCTGAAATAGGGATTCTAAAATTGCCTCTCTAACGGATTCACTTAGTTCCGTTGGAAACCACTTCTCAACTCGGAGAATGTGATAGCCAAGTTTAGTTTGAATCGGTCCGATCACTTCACCTTCTTTAGCTTCATAAATCCCTTTGGCAATGTCTTTGGAAAGTTCTGCTAGAAAGCAAATCCCGACAAAACCGCCATTTTCTTGGGACTGTTTCCCCTTCGAGTGTTCCAGTGCTAAAGCACAGAAAGAAGCGTTGTCATAGCGGAGTGCTTTAACTATTTTCAAAGCCTGGGCTAGGTCAAGCACAAGAATTTGAGAAAGGGCTACTCGTCTATAGTTTTCGCGATTGCTAATATAATCACCATCGACAGCTCCTCCAAACAGATGCTCTTTTAATTTCTTCGTCAATAGCTCGACTTTAATGCCTTCAGACCACTCTTCTACAGTAATCTTCTGCTGAGAAAACCAAGTATTGGTTTCAGTAACCCCTAGCAACTTGTGCTCTACACGAAAAGCATCTCCAGCTGCTTGCCATTCCTGATCGGAAACTGTAATACTAAATTCCTCACACAGATCCAAAATCAAAGCATCTTGTTCAGCTAAGGTAGCAATTTCAGCAAATTTCCTGGAACGGCGCAGGTAACCAATAATATCTGCATCCGTTACTGGGGAAGTTTCTAGTAGTAGCGGTTTTTCTAAGGTTTCTGTCGTTTGTGTCATGGTTTTTTGTGATTAATCAATGGTGTAGTTTAACAGTATAAATTCTGTAAGCACTCAGCCGTCAGCTGTCAGCCGTCAGCTTAAAATAAACCTCAAAAGGTATAATTTAATAGTTCGAGATTTTATCAAATTTAAAGTTTGGGGAAAAGCTCTTGGCCGTTGGCTGATAGCACCTCAATTAGCGTGGCACAGGCTTCGACGCTGTGACATAACGCATAAGCTGATAGCTGATGGCTGATAGCTGATAGCTTACCTCTCATCTATGAATAACAACAGGTTCAGGTTGGTAAATCAAGCGTTCAGGTGGAATTTCTTCAATATTGATGCGGTTGCGATGTAAATCGCCATAGAGATTGAGATAGTCTAGTTCAGCTTGGGTTAGTTTGCCTTTTTGAATGCCTTTGATTGCTGCATCAACTTCTTCACGAGAAGTCAAACCTGCCAAGGCGACATCCACACAGTTCTGACTTAAAGAGTAGCGATATAAATCTGGTACTGAAGGTGTCCAGCAGTTTTCTGGTAGATCCTCCGGAGGAGTCCAAAGAACAGTCTGCATTCCAGCTGACTTAAACGTAACAATACCCGGTCGCTGGGGGTCTTCGGGAGCTAAATCCGCAAAGACCTTTTGCTGAGCAGTGCGGTGAGCAACATTATGGCGAACCATGACCACATCTAATAAAGGGCTATTTAGCCACTTTCGGGCAAGATCGTGGTCGTGGAATGACGCACCAATATAGCGCACAGCACCCATTTTTTTGAGACGTTCTGAGGTTTCAAATACTCTTTCTATGGTGCGCTGATAAACTGTATTTGGACCGCGCAGATCGTTAGAAATATTCAAGCATTTCTCAAAATTATCCCCATTGTCAGCATCAATCCAACCCCAAAAAAATATATCAATGTAGTCAATTCCCAACTCTACAAACTGATCGTATAGATAAGTAAATAGGACATCGGGACTCCTGGTCATGTAAGTTACCGTTGACAGAACAACCTGCTCTCGAACTGAGGAACCCCGTCCACAAAGCTGGCGCAGCGCCCCAGCCATAGAACTATCGAGATAGTGATGTAGATCGCTGGAGTAGAAAAAGTAGTA
>NZ_JAAHHX010000186.1:0-3453 GCF_010672065.1 Moorena sp. SIO4A1
CATTAGGAAGTAATGATTGTAAATTCAATCCTAATCAGAGCTAATTCAGTAATATTTCACAAGTAGATTTTTGTCAGTCAAAACTTACGGAATTGCATCAAGACATTATACCCAAATTTTTATTACTGAATCCAAGCTCTAGGAATGTTTTGATTGATTGGAGTAAACTCCATGGTTCAGGATTCATCGTCTCAAGCTGCTTTCAAGCAATATTTTGCTCAACAACTTGCCCAGACCCTGGGACAAGCACTCCCTCAACAGGAACTCGACCGCTGCTTCAAAGGTATTAAAATTCTGGAACCAAGGGCAGGTAAGGCATTCTGGCAAGCAGGTAATGGGAATGTTGGCGTTTACATGGTTATGGCTGGCAAAGTTAGGCTCCTCGATCAGGACAATAACTTACTGGCTTCCCTAGAAGCATCCAGCACCTTCGGCGAGCTGACCTTGTTTCCAGAAGAATCGTTTCAGCCTTACACTGCCAGAGCTTCTGTCAAGCTCAAGGTTTGCTATCTTGCTGGTGAGTTGTTGCAGCCCTTGCTCCGTAACTATCCTACCATCAGGGATCACCTGCATAGACAAGCAGTATTGCGGGATCTATTCTTATTGTGTCGTCGCAATGGTTTTTTCGAGAATCTACCCCGAGAAGGATTACTTAAAACCCTATCCCTATTAAAACCCTATACTCTGGAAGTCGGCACACTCCCAGATTCTCTACTAAAGAATCAAAAACTTTGGCTGCTCCGACACGGAGAGCTACTCCATGGTTCTGGCAAAACCCTCAATGCTGGCAGCATCTACACTCCCTCCCAGTTAAAGGAAGGAAACTCTTGGCAGGTGAGGATGCCAACTCAGCTATATAGTCTCAGCAATGGTGATAGCAAAATTGCCCTACTCCACTTGCCACAACTTAGTGAGCTGATTGAGTCTGATGCTACCCCATCGGCTAACGAGCAATCTATGCCAGCATTGGCTAATACCTTGTCAGCTGTCGCACCTGCTCAACCGTCTCCAGAGCGAAAACCAAAGCCCAAGACCCGTCGAGTTTACTTTCCCAACCCTACAGTCAAAGTCAGCCATTGGTGGCAGCAAGTTACTCAAAGCTATCCGTTCTTTGCCCAACAGAGTTCCTCAGATTGTGGTGCTGCTTGTTTAGTTATGATCGGTCGCTACTGGGGTAAGCGTTTCAGCGTTAATCGTTTGCGGGATGTTGCCAATGTTGACCGCAATGGCACATCACTACGAGGTCTAGCTACAGCAGCAGAAAGCATCGGCTTTTCTACCCGACCGGTCAAAGCTAGTCTCGACCGATTGGCAACAGAGAAACTGCCCGCTATTGCCCATTGGGAGGGCAGACACTACATCGTGGTCTATAAAGTGACTCGCGATCGCGTAATTGTAGGAGACCCTGCCATTGGTCAAAAAACCTTCAACCATTCCGATTTCAAAGCAAATTGGACTGGCTATGCCCTTCTGTTGCAACCGACAGCAATGCTCAAGGAAGCCAAGGAGGCCAGTGTTGCCTTCTGGCAGTTCTTTGAATTAATGAAACCTCACGGGCTGGTGCTTCTAGAGGTATTGATCGCATCTATCTTAGTTCAGATCTTCGGACTAGTTACACCTCTATTCACACAGCTATTGTTAGACCGGGTAATAGTGCAAGGTAGTACTCTGACCTTAAACGCTGTTGGGTTAGGCTTGCTGCTGTTTGGCTTATTCCAAGTTGCCATGACTGGCTTACGGCAATATTTGCTAGACCACACCGCTAACAAAGTCGATCTGGCGCTGATTGTCGGGTTTATTCGCCATACCTTCCGATTACCCTTAAACTTCTTTGAGTCTCGTTTTGTCGGTGACATTGTCTCCCGCGTCCAGGAAAACGAAAAAATTCAAAGCTTCCTCACTGGCGAAGCTATATCAATCTTGCTCGACTTACTCACTGTTTTTGTCTACGTGAGTCTGATGTTCTGGTACAGCTGGAAACTCGCAGCGCTAGTGTTGTTAATTGTGCCGCCATTTTTCCTGCTGGCATTAATAGCCACCCCCTTCTTGCGCCGGATTTCCCGAGAAATATTCGATGCTTTAGTTAATCAAGAAAGTTATCTGATCGAAACCCTGACCGGGATTAACACAGTTAAATCCATGGCAGTTGAACAAACAGTGCGCTGGCATTGGGAGGAACTGCTGAATAAGTCAATCAAAACTAGCTTTTCTGGGCAAATCATCAGCAACCAGTTACAAATATTCAGTAACACTATCGAAACAGTTGCTACTACTGCTCTGCTGTGGTATGGAGCGTGGCTGGTGATTCAAAACCAACTCACCATCGGTCAATTAGTTGCCTTTGATATGTTGCTAAATAATGTGATTAACCCCTTCCAGCGCATAACGGTGTTGTGGAATGAGTTACAGGAAGTGCTGATTGCAGTGGAACGCATCAATGATGTGCTGGATGCGGAACCAGAAGAAGATTTGCAGCAGCAACCTCGTCAATCCTTACCACAACTGAAGGGTCACATTCGCTTTGAGCAAGTCACCTTTCGTTATCACCCTCAAAGCGATATTAATGTACTGGAAAATCTCAGTTTTGAGGTCAAACCAGGGCAAATGGTAGCCCTAGTCGGTCGCAGTGGTTCAGGGAAAACCACCATTTCCAAATTGGTTTTGGGGCTTTATACCCCCACAGATGGCAAAGTGTTAATTGATGGTCAAGACATCACCAGTCTTTCCCTGCGCTCATTGCGGGAGCAAATTGGTGTAGTTAACCAAGATACATTTCTGTTTGGCAAAACTATTCGGGAAAACATTGCCATGGGCGATCCCTCAGCAACCCTAGCAAAAATTATGGAAGCAGCGCGACAGGCTGGTGCAGATGAGTTTATTAAACAGCTACCCATGGGTTATGAGACTCAAATTGGCGAGGGGGGTGGTATGTTATCTGGTGGTCAACGTCAGCGCCTAGCGATCGCCCGTGCTTTGGTAGGGAATCCCCGCTTGTTGATTTTAGATGAAGCCACCAGCAACCTGGATGCTGAATCCGAGCGCATCATTCAAACTAACTTCAACTCAATTTTGAAAAGTCGAACCACCTTAGTTATTGCTCATCGCCTCTCTACCGTGCGCCAAGCTGATGTAATTCTAGTACTTGATCGAGGAATCTTGGTCGAAAGTGGTAACCACGAAACATTGATGGCTAAGCGTGGTCACTACTTTTATCTCAATCAGCAACAACTAACTGTTACTCTTGCTGATTGAAATCCTAATTAAAGGGAATAGGGAGCAGGGAGTAGGGAGTAGGGAGTAGGGAGTAGGGAACAGGGAACAGGGAATCGGGAATCGGGAATCGGGAATCGGGAATCGGGAACAGGGAAAAAATGCTGTGTACCTTATAGTTATAAAAAACGCTGTATCCTTCTTGATTGATAGTCAAATTAAACTTAAAAAAACAAATAAAAA
>NZ_JAAHHX010000187.1:0-3415 GCF_010672065.1 Moorena sp. SIO4A1
TTAATTCATCTCTAGTAAATGGCTTGGTCAGATAATCATCTGCGCCCAGTTCCATCCCCATCCGCAGATCACTTTTTGTAGATTTAGCCGTAAGAAAAATCAAGGGAATTGTCTGGGTGGATGGAATTTCTTGTAACTGAATCATTACACCGTAACCATCCAGTTTCGGCATTTTAATATCGCAAATAATCAAATCAGGACTTTCATCTTTGGCCAATTGGACACCGATTTCACCATTTTCTGCTTCAATAACCTCGAAATTTTCAGCCCGAAGTATTTCCACAACAATGGTACGGATATCTTCCTCATCTTCAATAACTAAAATCTGCGACATATATCAGTTCCTCCTTCAAACATTAACATTTATAAACGCTTTTAAAAACCAAGTAAAACTAATCCTTTGTTCTAGGCATAATCATAATTCCTATTAGGATCAATTGCCAACTGCCAACTGGCAAACAGCTCTCGGTCTTTGTACTTGCTCTGGTGCTGCAGCAGGGGAGTACAGTGGAATTGTGACAGTAAACGTTGTGCCAATACCGACCTGGCTATTTACCGTAATTTCACCACCGTGTACTTCCACAGACTGTTTGACAATTGCAAGTCCGAGTCCAGTTCCTGGAATATTGCCTACATTATTGCATCGATGAAATGACTCAAACAGTTGCTTTTGGTCTTCTTCTGGAATACCAATACCCTGGTCTTTAACCTTAAAGGTAACCTCTTCTTGATTACAAATCAAGTCAAAGTTTATGGTGCTCTCATTGGGGGAATATTTAGTAGCATTTGATAGCAAATTTCTCAAGATGTGTCTGAGCAGTTGTTCATCGAACTCAGCCTCTGGGCATTCACCTTGAATAGCAAAAACAAGGGTTTGTTTGGTGTTAAGACCTAGTTCTATCTCTTCGACTAAGTCACGGCAGAATTCAAGTAAATTTAATGGTGTAGGGTTGAATTTTAGTTTTCCGGCGTTGGCTTTATTGACTACCAACACGTCATCTAACATGTGGAGCATATGTTTTATATTGGCTTGAATCCGATCTAGATAGTTTTGTTTTTTCTCCTCATTCCAATTCTGGCTATAATATTTGAAAATTTCAGTAACCCCCATAATACTAGTTAGGGGGGTGCGGAACTCGTGGGAAGTCATAGAGATAAATCGAGATTTGAGTTCAGTGAGTTCCTTTTCTCTTTCCAGAGATTTGCGAATCTGTTTTTCTAGTCGCTCCCTAACTTGAACGTCATGCAAAGTCTGGTAAAGGGTGGCATTTTCCAAAGAAATTGCCGCTTGATTACACAGAAGGCTTAACACTTCTACGTGTTCATTGGTAAAATTTCCAGAAATTATATTATTTTCTAAATACACCATACCAATCAGATTTTTTTTCCGCAGAAGTGGCAAACACAAAGCTGACTTTAGCTGATGGTTTTTGATGTATATATCATCAGCAAAGGTAGAGTTATTAACAAGATTATTGAAAATCAAATTTTCTTTAGTGATAGCGACATAGTTAATCACCGATCTGGGCAACTGCTGAGTAATGGTTACTGGAATTGACTGCCTTACTGTTACGCCATTGTTAACCACTGAACCGGCCGCCTCTATCATCAGTTTACCTTCTTTTGACAAAATGATAAACCCCTTTTTGGCTCCAGCATTAGTTAGGAGAAGCTGCATCAACTTGTCCAGTAAATTATCGAAAACTATTTCTTCTGAAATGGCTTGAGATGCCTTGATCACGTCAGATAAATCTAGTGCGGTTAAACTTACTGCTATGGTCGAGTTGGTTATGGAATCTACTGGAACTTGCGTTGTTGGTTGGGCGGTAATTTTGCTAAGGAGTTGGGGGTATCTTGATTCTAAGTCTTTCACTTTTGCCACAGCTCCCCAGCGACTGTATCCATAGTAGGCATCAGTCAAGTAAGCCTGGGCGATCTTTCGTTTGCCACAAGACAGATAAAACTCTGCTGCTAGCTCATTGGCCAGTGCTTCTTCCTGGATATACTCCTGGTCCGCTGCTCCTTGAATCCCTTGGTCATAAATTTCCATGGCTTGCCAGTGTTGCCCTAAAACTCGTGCTTTCTCTGCCTCCACTAGCTCGTACTTATGTTTGAAGTTTGATGGAGCATGGTATGCCCAGGTTTTCAGAGTTTCCTGATTAGCTGCTACTTGGGTGAGGTATTCACCTTGCTGCTGTGGCTCTACATGGGGATAGTGAGCCAAAAGCGCTAGAGAATAGTATAAATTGTGTTCAGCAATAAGAATCATGCCAGGGACAGCTTGTGCGTATTGCTCTGCTGACCTGGCCTGAGCAATAGCTTTTTCGGGTTCCTTAAACCAATAAAACAGAATGGATTTGGCAAGATATAGATAAAACAGAGAGGTTCCATTATTCTGTTCTATTAAAATGGGAAGCATTTCTAATTCATTAAAGTCTTCCCCAATTAACTGACAGGGATCGTCAGATCTGCCGAGTAAATTTAAGATTAATTGTTTGCCGATTTTAGCATAAGTAACATGATAGTCTAGCTTTCTTTTTTGCAGCCAATCCAGATACTGGCCATACTTTTGAGCACCAAAGTCCAAATCATATCCCACAAAAAATAGGTTGGCACAGTAGTTGATGGCAGCATAACCGCCATACTCTATATTTCCGGTTTCAAGACCGCTGTTAAACGCCTCTAGTAAGGGGTCTATGGTTTCCTTGAGATGCTCTTTCCAGTGTCTGATATGACCGTTAAAAACATCTAATACTATGCATTTGAACTCCTGAGCATGGAATTGCTCCAACAGCATCAAAGACAGTTGACCAAATTTATAGCCACCATCGATATCTCCCATAAATCCACACAGGATCATGGCGTAATTAATATAGGTGTCCGTGGACAGATTTGAATTGCCATGGTTGATACATAGATTGATTCTTGTAAAGATAAACAGTGGATACAATGACGGATTAGCAATAAAAGCAGCGTTTCCTACAGACTTTAAGATCCCCATGGCCGCTAGTTTAGTCAGGTCAGTCATTTCTGGTAGGTCAACCAAATCCTCACTAATCAGGTTTTTAGAGGGGGGGTCTTGATCCAGTGGAATCCCGAGCATGTCCAGAACCTCTAGCCCCGTATCCAGGGCGACTTGCATTTGGTTTTGAGCAATATAAGCGTAGATTTTTAGTTCATACACCTTGACTTGATCTAATTGGGTTTTGGCTTGTTCCAGAGCGACTCCAGCCAAGAGGTTTGATTGCTCAAAATTGCTGTTGAGGTATTCCGCTTCCACCACTTCTAGATAGAAAGCAAGGGTGAAGTCATAGTTGTCAGTCCAGGTATCCGCTGCTAGGAGTCCTAGACCTACATTCAGATACTTGAGAGCGCTGGGATAAGCGGCTGCGGCCTTGGCTTTCTGACCCGCAGT
>NZ_JAAHHX010000188.1:0-3413 GCF_010672065.1 Moorena sp. SIO4A1
AGTATAGTGATGGCAATACTCGCTATCACTATACTGATGGGCTTGCAGATTATTATAAGCAGTATAATCATCTGCCGATGTTCTATCGGAATAGAGCTTTTGCCGATAGGTGCCGTAGTTTTTATTCTGTTGCAGACCAGGGAGTGCCCCACCCAGGATGTTTGAGGGCAAGGCGTCGGTCATCTCAACGTGAATTTTGACGGTGACATTATCGGTTAAATAGTAAGACCAAATCTGACCAGCCATTTCAAACCCGAGCATTTGTTTGAGGGAAGTCCCTGGTTGATAGCTGAAGTCGAAGTCTATGGCTTGAGCTGGGGCGTTACCACCAATTACTGCTACAGATGCCAGGGACAAGGACATCATTAATTGGCGATTCTTCATAAAATTTTACCTCGTAGAAATTACTGACATGAATACTGTCAGTATGAAAAGGTAATGTATGCAATCGTGTTTGTGATCTGAGGCTGGTGTATAGGATCGCGTTTTTTTTTGGATATACAATTGTGTATATTTATTTATGCTTGTTTAGGATCACTTCATGAGTCGTTTAGGATCACTTCATGAGTCGTTTAGGATCACAAGAAACCTGTGTTACAGATCACTACTTTAAAATTAGTAAATCTACAGTAAATCTACTGATGAGCTCTCCATGCTTGATCTGGCAAAACTGGCAGGACAAATCCCTGGTATTAGTAACCACCTGAGACTAGAGGCAGTGGCGTCTCGCCAACGCCTAGAACGGGCTGAACAATTACTGGCAAAGGCTAAAACACAACAAGAGAGTTTGGTCAAGTCTCATCAAGAATGGCGCGATCGCATGATCTTCACGGCGGCAACACCAGTAGAATCTCTGGATACTTGTGTTGATATCAGTAGTCCCCCGGAAAGCCATAGTGTTTTCGCTACGGATGGGTCTCAAATTTCCCCGTCTCACCACGAAATTCTCTACTGTTATGTGATTAATGTGGGTCGGGTAATGTTGCACTATGGACAAAGTCTGTATCCTCTGTTGGATAGTGTGCCGGAAGTATTCTACCGACCAGAAGACTTATATATTTCTCGTCAGTGGGGAATTCGCACGGAGGAGTGGATGGGACATCGGCGCACCATTTCCGAGGTATCGATGTTAGCAGAAATGGCTTGCCGTTGGGTAAATCCACCAGCTCCCCACAGGGATACTCCCAATTTAGCGATAGTAGATGGTTCCCTGATTTACTGGTTTCTTGATGGGATGCCAGGGGATGCACGCGATCGCATATTGCCTCCGATTCTAACAGCTTGGGAGCAGTTGCGTGCTGTTAATGTACCCCTGATCGGCTACCTGAGTGCTTCTCGTAGTGTGGAAATGGTTAATTTTCTCAGATTACCAGCTTGTCCCTATGAAACACCGAAATGTATCACCCAATGTGGTAATCTCACGGACAAGTTGCCTTGTCAGGTGATAGACCCCTTGCGGGATACCACACTCTGGGCAAGTTTCTTGCAACCAGGACAGCGTAGCCCTCTATTTCAGAGTTCCGCACGGATTCTGGAATTATACGACCATCACCGGATCTATTTCTGTTATGTCCATGTGGGTACAGAAATTACTCGGATCGAGATGCCAGAATGGGTAGCCCAGAATTCAGCATTGCTCAATCAAGCCTTGAGTTTAATGCTGGGGCAGGTCTATAAAGGCTATGGTTATCCCATTGCTGTGTCTGAAGCTCATAATCAGGCGGTGATTAAGGCCGGTGACCGGAATCGCTTCTTTGCTTTGCTTGAACAACAAATGATTCGGGCAGGTGTCAAGAATGTGGGAATATCCTATAAGGAGGCTCGTAAACGGGGTAGTATTAGTTGACTTAAGGGTTGAAGGTTTAAGGGTTGAAGGTTTAAGGTTGAAGGTTTGAGGTTGAAGGTTTGAGGTTGGAGGTTGGAGGTTTAAGCTTGTTCGCGTAGCGTGGCCTTTTGGCCAAGGTTTAAGGTGAGTTGGTTGCAGGTTGTTCGCGTAGCGTGGCCTTTTGGCCAAGGTTTTTTTCCCAGATCCGCTGTTCCCTATTCCCTGTTCCCTATTCCCTGTTCCCTATTCCCTATTCCCTGCTCCCTGCTCCCTGCTCCCTGCTCCCTAAAACCTAAAACGAAAGTACCTTAACCAATAATTAAAAACTGTTCTAGTGTCATGGCAAATGTATTAAGAATTCTGTTTAAGCAAGATAGCTATCTCAAGCAAGAGCCGATTCAATCGTCGCAATTGCCTGATAATAAACGTCAGATGATACCAGCAGGTACTATATTAGTACTTCGCTATTATGGTCAGGAATCTGGCAATCACCTTAAACTGGGTTTAAAAGATATTGCGTTTAAGGGGTTCAGTGGTGATTGGTATGCCTTTGAAGACCATGTAGCAATTATGATGGAAAGTCTGCAATCGGTAGAGACTGTTAGTAATGTAGTCTCTAAACAAGAGGATCAGACTGTTTTAAACATTCCTATTTATCAGAATACCTTAGTCAATCAACCCGTTTTACTTAACCTTTTATTTAATCAAGATACGGTAATTAAGCGAGCTCCTGTTCAATCTAATATGTTGAATGAAGCATCAAAGCAGGAAATTCCAGCAGGCACTGATTTGGTGATTGTGACAGATCAACCTAATGCTGATGATACGGTTAAGTTTACCCTGGAGGAGAATCACGTAAAATTTACCCTGAAAGATCTGGAATTCAAGGGCTTTAGTGAAGATTGGTATGCCTTTGCTGGACATGTTGGGATTCAAGGAATGGGCTGATGTTAGCGGTCAGCTGTCAGCTGTCAGCTGTCAGCTTTGTGGCACAGGCTTCTAGTTTGTGGAACAGGCTTCTTTGTGGAACAGGCTTCTAGCCTGTGACTATTAAATCCATGTTTACCTCTTTTATTCAAAAGCTGACAGCTGATTGCTGATAGCTGTTCGCTTAACATTACTATTAAAAATCCGAATCATTATTCAGCGTCTCAATCAACAAATCCATCTGTTGCTGTCGCTGATCCAGAAAATATTCACATTGATGGAGATATTCGACAGCAGCGGAGAACTGATCAAACACCTCTGCTAGTTCTAGTTCTCCTGTTTCTATTTTCCTAATAATGGTTTCAACTTTAGCCACCGTCGCTTCATAGTTCCAGGTTTCTCCAGAAGGTATTTCAGTTAGGTTTGAATCAGTTAGGTTTGAATCAGATTGAGTTTCCATAGATAGCAATTGTTAATGGGGTAAGGTAGACAATTTTTTTATTTTAGGGAATCGGGAATCGGGAATCGGGAATCGGGAATCGGGAACAGGGAGAAGAGGCAAGAGGCAATAGGCAATAGGCAAGAGGAACCCACCCCTAGGTCGTGTTTTCTTGCCTCGGAGATCCCCCATTATCCCCCTTAAAAAAGGGGGACTTTGAAT
>NZ_JAAHHX010000189.1:0-3393 GCF_010672065.1 Moorena sp. SIO4A1
AAACAGACAACAAACCATGTACAGCGACGCTCTTCCGATCTGATCGGGCTTGATTATATCCAAGTTGAGTGGCTAGGAAAGCCTGATGACGATTCCGATGACGAGTGGAATCTGCTAGTCTATTTCATTCCTGCAGCACCTGGTTTGGAAGGCAAACAGGTGGCTCCCAAAGAAGTCACCTTGGGCAATATCCAAATTACCAAAGGTGGCGTGGTTAGCAGTGATGTTCAGTTGCTAAAACCCACGGAGGACACACCAGTATCCACAGAGGGGAATAAGCTTGAACTCAAGGTTAAGCATCAGTTGAAATCAGATGATAGTGAGGAGCAGAGCAATTCCTATCAATTAAAACTGATTAATATATCATACCTAGATCGGTTCTTTGAGGAGGTCAGCTTTGGCTTCCGAAAACCGAAGCAGATCTCCACGAAAATTGATCCGCAACAGCCCCTACTTGGAGAGCTGAAAACTCAGGAATCCATCGAAATTACCTATCTGGCAAAGGACTATAGCAGCTTTCGCCAATTGATACTTGATCGCCTATCGGTGGTAATGCCTAAATGGCGAGAGCGCAATCCAGCCGATATTGGAATTGTTTTAACAGAAATATTAGCTTATACTGCTGACAGCGCCAGCTATTATCAGGATGCAGTGGCAACAGAAGCCTACCTGAGTAAAGCTCGACAACGAATTTCTATCCGTCGCCACTGCCGTTTGGTAGACTACGTATTGCATGAAGGCTGTAATGCTCGGGTTTGGGTATACCTGGAATTAGAGTCTGGGATGGAGCCAGTGATGCTCCACCAGGACTCCATGGTCGTCACTGGTGCATCAACATTGCAGCCAGTGCTAAAGTCTGATTCCCGTGAAGCCCAAGAGGTGCTCAAGAAAAAGGGGGCTAAGGTTTTTCAAACTCTACACGACCTGGAACTGCGATCAGAACACAATGAAATTGAGTTCTATGCTTGGGGGGCAAATGAGTTTTACTTAAAAAAAGGTACCACAAAAGCGACATTAGTAGGAAATTTAAAGCATTTGCAAAAAGGTGACCTGCTGTTACTCGAAGAGGTAAAAAACCCGCAGACGGGGGAAAACGGCGATCCGGAGCACCGTCAGGTGGTGCGTTTGACTATGGTCAATTCTCAGGTAGAAGACCTGATCGGAGGTAGATTTAAGGACCCACCAGATAATACAGCAGTGCCATTGACTGAGATTGAATGGGCTCTTCCCGATGCACTCAAATTCTCTCTGTGCGTGGCTAAACCTTTTTGTCCGAAAAATACTAGCCCCCTCAGCGTCGCCCGGGGCAATATTGTACTTGCTGATCACGGCAAAACTCAAGAAGAAAATAATATGCCTAAAGTGCAGGCATCGGGGGACTATCGCCCCCAACTGTCTAAAAAGGATCTAACCTACAGCGAAGTTTACAAGCACGAACAGGCAATAGAACAGCCCGCAGCACAAATATTACAGCAAAATCCTCAAAATGCCTTACCAGCCATGTTGTTAAAATCCTCTGCTAGTAACAGTGGTGATTGGGAAACCTGGCATGTACGACCCGACCTTTTGAATAGCAATCAGTTTGCTTCAGATTTTGTTGTGGAAATGGAGAGCGATCGCACAGCCTACCTGCGTTTTGGAGACGGAAATTTGGGCAAAGCACCCCTAGCCGGTTCGACCATGAAAGCAAGCTACCGCAGTGGTAACGGTACTGCCGGTAATGTGGGTCGAGAGGCGATCGCCTATCTGCTTCCCCACGATAGCAATTACTACGTAGAACTGGTTGGGAAAATTACTAAAATCTACAACCCCTTATCTGCCCAGGGTGGTATAGACCCCGAACCGATCCCCGACGCCCGGCTGAATGCCCCTCAGGCTTTCCGCATTCGTCAAAATTGCGTTACAGAAGCAGACTATGTTGAGGTAATGCAACGTTACCCGGAGGTGCAAAAGGCTGCTGCCCAACTGCGCTGGACTGGTAGTTGGTACACTATGTTTATTGCGGTCGATCGCTATGAGGGCAAACCGATTGACGATGCCTTTAAGCAGGAATTGCGCGACTATATCATGCCATTCCGATTGATGGGTCACGACCTAGAGATTGTCGAACCGACCTTGGTTCCCTTGGATATAGTGTTACAGGTAACACTTAAAGATGGCTATTTCCAAAACAGTATCAGACGCGCTCTTGAGGAAACCTTTGGCAACAAAGATTACAAGAGTGGCAGGCGCGGTTTTTTTCATCCAGATAACTTCACCTTCGGTCAACCGGTGTTCCTAAGTCGCATTATTCAGAAGACGATGGAAATTGATGGAGTGTACCGGGCTGAAATTAGCCGCTTTCAGGTTTGGGGTCGGACACCTCAGGATGAACTGAACCGAGGTGTAATCGCCACTGATACGTTGTCCATTGTGCGAGTGGATAATAATCCTTATACTCCAGAGTACGGTTTGATCGAGTTTGAATTAGAGGGGGGCGTATGACCCCTAGTGGTAATTCAAAATTCAAAATTCAAAATTCAAAATAAAATCAGAAATTTGGCAATTTTTTAATTCTGGAAGCCCCCCCGGGTAATTAAAACTTAAAAAGTATAAATTAAAAATATAGAATTGTCCGAATCATTTTGAATTAATAATTTTGAACTTTGAATTGGAGCAAAGCGACGGCAGAAGCCCCCACTGATTGTCATTTTGAATTAATAATTTTTAATTTTGAATTGGAGCAAAGCGACTTGACATCAACACCAGAAAACCAACCAGAACCAATTTACAATCCACCAGGGCTGACAGCCCTCTCTTATCGAATTGCTAGGCATGATGATAGCCTCAAACGGATGAAATCCGGGTTGCATACTCAGACAATCCCCCCTAATCAAAAGGATGGTTCGCGACCCCTAGGAAAACTAACCGCTAGCCACAACGATGACCCTGCGATCGCATTCTTAGATGGTTGGGCGGCAGTGATGGAAGTGCTGACGTTCTACCAAGAACGGATCGCTAATGAAGGCTTCGTGAACACGGCAACCGAGCGACTATCGTTACTGGAACTAAGTCGGACGGTGGGCTACGAACTAGCTCCAGGTGTCGCTGCCAGTACCTATCTAGCTTTTACAATCGAAGAGTCAGAGGATGTACCGGAGATTGTCCAAGTCCCCGAGGGAGTTACAGTCGAAAGCGTACCCATCGCTGATGAAGACCCCCAGGTATTTGAGACTGTAGAAACCTTGGAAATGCGGGGGGCGTGGAATTTACTGCAACCCCATTTACCCTCAGAAATTGTCCCGCAAGACATAAGCGAAGACACCGTATCAATCAAGCTATCGGGTACTGAAACTCAGTTGGAAGAGGGCGAGGCTCTCTTGATAGTAGAGGAGCAAGTAAAATCTTCTGAAA
>NZ_JAAHHX010000019.1:0-4458 GCF_010672065.1 Moorena sp. SIO4A1
AGTAAACAAAGTTACGGGCTGGTACAGCTGCTTGAAAATCCCTGCTGGTTTTGCTCATTGAGCCTCAGTTTTCTTTAGCTTCAAAAATGCCCTAGCTTTGGCGATTCTGATAATATGCTCTAAATATTGATAATGTTGCCAGAGCTGTTCTTCTGCTGGAGTCAAACCCACTGTCCGATTTTTCTCTAAGAGGATAGATAGCTGAGATTGTAAGGCTTCTGAGGGCCGTAGAGCAATAATAGCTGATTCTGTAGGGAGACTTGCCAAAAATTCCAAAACTTCAGCCATACCGGAAAAACCTTCTTGAGGAATAGCATTAAATTCTCGCAATCCTAAGGCTAGGATTTCAGGTAGCTGATCACAAAAGGGTTGAAGCTGAGTTACTACTTCATCAGGTAGATCAAAGGTAACTTCCATTAGCTTTTCTTTCTGGGATTGTTATGGCTTTAAATCCATTCTAGTGATTCAATCATGGATGTAGGACTCTTTGAAATCCTGTAAAGGGCAGCTTTTAAGGCAGTCTGAATTGGCACTGATACTAAATAGTCTCCGCCTGCCGGGGATGAGGGATTGGGGATGTCGAGTTGGTCATCTCACCTCTTGCACTAGTACAAATGAACCACTTGCCAAGCAGTAGGCACAGATGAGAGAAAAGGGCGTGCAAACAATAGAAACAATAGATAGCTTGAACTTTGGTTTCAATTCTTGCCCACGCCCAAAGCGAGCGTGTATACCCTACTCGGATTGATGCCGAGTGCCTACCAACGGGATAGCAAACAGCCCGTTACTAGGATTGTTTTTACAAGCTATAGGACATCCACTGCCAGAATATTGTCAAGGTCATTTCTGCTAGCGCCAATTGTCGATTTCTCAATGAATACCATTGGTCAACCCGTGAAATGATTCGACAGGTGCGACAAGGAGTTATAGCCGAACTGCTATCCTACAAACCTTGCATGACGAAGACCATGTTTGCAGGTAATTATTGACTTGACTAGCTAAGAGTTACGAGGAAAGTTCAAAGCAAATGAGTCCCTCATCAGTGTTTTCAATCGCAAACTTCGATTGCACCTGGTCGTGCTGTACCTGGTGGTGGTATCGGCGGTGGCCTTGGAATTTCCGAGTCTTTCGCGGTATTGGCACAACAACACAAGCACAACTAGGTTTGCGGTTGGTACGACTATTGCCTAAAACCTTAACTCATCGCTTTGCTGGTGATGGTATTAGCAGATACCGCTTTCTGTAGTGTAGAATTTTGGCGAGGCATCCGCAAGCTCAGATATCACGCTGTAGTTGGAGTCCGCCGTGACCGTAAACTGGTTGATGGACGCCAACTATCTAGTCTCTACAAGCGAGGGCAACAAGTTCGGCTTGAGGGCAAACCCAAAGTTGTTTCCATTTCTTGGTTCTATCTCAAGCGTGACGGCAAATGGAAGAAGCGCTTTGTCCTCTCTACATTACCTATGAAAGCCAGCACTATCAACTGGTGGGGCAAGCGCAGGTGGCCTATTGAGGGCTGGTAAAAGAGCTGCTAAGCATCGTTAAGCGACTGCATCGCTAGCTTGCGCAAACCAAACTAGGGATGTACCGTTGGCTGATTTTATCAATGATAGCCTACCTGTTGGCACACTGGGCTTATCTTTCTACTGATTCAACCACCTTGCCCGATTGGGCAAGAGCAGATTTAATTATCGATTTGGGAATTTGGAATCGGCAAACTGGTCTCGGTTATACTTTCAGTTCCTCCACTGTATTTAAGTTGCCCAATGGCGCAAATCGTTCTCCTGATTGCGCTTGGATTCAAAGGGAACGTTGGGAAGCCCTTACCCCAGAACAAAGACGCAAGTTTCCCCCGATTGTACCGGATTTTGTGATTGAGTTAAGGTCAGCAACGGATGATTTGGAAATGCTGCGTTCTAAGATGGGGGAATATAGGGATGTAGGGGTACAGTTGGGATGGTTGATTAATCCCCAACAGCAGCAAGTGGAAATTTATTGTCAAGGGCAAGAGGTAGTGGTGCGAAACCTTCCCACGGAATTATCTGCTGAGAATCTATTGCCTGGATTTAGGTTACGTTTACCCAGATACTTGTAGGGCGACAGGAATATAGGTTTTGCTCATTGAGCCTTAGCCTTTAGCTTCAAAAATGCCCTAGCTTTGGCGATTCTGATAATATGCTCTAAATATTGATAATGTTGCCATAGTTGTTCCTCGGCTANGCGCTTCCGCTAACGTTAGGGAGTGCGACAAGCGCTAATTTATTCCTAATGGTTTCTGGCTCAGAGCGTGAACATCAATTGAGTAAAGTCTATCATAATTTAGAGACAAATAGTAATCAACTAAAAGAACCTGATATAGCGTTTGGATATCGGTTGTGAAGATACTTCCAAAGGCCAATAGGCAAGAGGCAATAGGCAATAGGCAATAGGCAATAGGCAATAGGCAATAGGCAATAGGCAATAGGCAATAGGTGGGTGCATCTCATATTTGAAAATTTTGTGTAGTGGCGTGGCACAGCTAATTTGGTGCAACGCCGCGTAGGTTGGGTTGAAGAATGAAACCCAACACCAGTAACGCTTTGTTGGGTTTCCCTACCGCTCAACCCAACAAACGTTTTTAGGTGTGCCACGCCAGTAGTGGCGTGGCACAGCTAATTTGGTGCAACGCCGCGTAGGTTGGGTTGAAGAATGAAACCCAACACCAGTAACGCTTTGTTGGGTTTCCCTACCGCTCAACCCAACCTACGTTTTTAGGTGTGCCACGCCAGTAGGGTGCGTTAGGGGGGGTTCTCATTTTCCGCCTCTAACGCCAGGGTTGGCACAGCCCGCCCCGTAACGCACCACCGGGTCAAACAGCAAAAGCGATGCAGCGCGGTCTTGGGGAGGCAGCGCGGTCTTGGGGGTCTCCCCCACTCGCGCTTTGCCGTGGTTTCCCCCACTCGCGCTTTGCATCAAGACAATGATATGCACCCCAAAAGGTTACTGTGCTCTATCTTTTTTATTTGATTTCAGAGATGATTATTAGTAAACTTGAAAAATATTATATACCATACTCATGAAGTACATTAAAGAAAATTATGCTAAATAAATTTAATTGGAACAAAACAACTACTGCAATAGGCTTGATTCTTTCCGCTGTTGGTATTGTCGTCGGTCTTTTTGCATCAGAAATCAGATGCTTGATTCCAATTATAAACCAAACTTGTCCAAAAGGGCATTGCAAATCGTTATTCAATAACAATCCAAGAATTTTAACAAAATATAATCGTACAGATCTTGAACATCTAGAGTTTGGCGAAGTCGAAGATATAAATATCATAGAAAGTGGTGAAGATATATTGGTAACAGGGATAGTGTATCTTCTTAAGCATCCATATCCTGGAAACAAGAACCTAGAAGAAATCTCAGGAACAAGTCTTATATATCCTCATAAGTTTCCCAATAATCCTGTAAGAATTCAAATCAACTATAATAAAAACGATACATGGAATTTAGATTGGTATCATTTTTCAGGCGAAAGATTAGAGGGTGAGGGCACATGTCAAAATGCTCAAAAAGCAACAGGAAATATGGAATACCTCAACGGGAGTCATACTTACAATATAATTTTTGAACGTATTCAACAATAAAACTCTGGAAATTAGAAAACGTGTCGTTGATTTACGGGTGCATCAAGACAAGGATTAGTATATATACCCGGTGGTGCGTTACGGGACGGGCTGTTCCAATACTAGCGGTGCGTTACGGGACGGGCTGTGCCAACCCTGGCGTTAGAGGCGGAAAATGAGGGTGAGCCCGTCCCTAACGCACCCTACGGAACTGTTTACAACTCAAAACTCACCATGGATATTCTCTACGACCATCAAATGTTTGCCATCCAGAAATTTGGTGGTATATCCCGAATTTTTATTGAGTTAATGCGAGAGTTATCGCCCAACTCTGAGTGCTCAATTCATTGGCATTCCCCAGACCCGACCCTAGTTAACTTGCGCTCTTGGTTAGGGAGAAAGCTACCTATCGATTGGGTGTGCAGAAAGCTTTCTATTACAATTTATGGAATAACATATAGTTTCTTTTTATTTGTGTTAATTTATGTTTATTTGGGTAAAAACCCAGAGTAAAAATTATTATTAATGATATGGCTAAAGTAACCGTAACTCTCTATATGGAAGAAAAAGACAAAGAAGCGCTTCAACGATTGGCAGATGCCGAAGAGCGCTCCTTGTCCCAAATGGCAGTACTAATTCTTAAACGAGCAATAAAAAAAGCTGAGCAGGCAGGTGACATACCACCCAAGGACTAATGAGAGAAGGGGTAACAGTGTGGGGTGTGGGGTGTGGGGTGTAGGGTGTGGGGTGTAGGGTGTAGGGTGTAGGGTGTAGGGTGTAGGAAAAACTTTTTTTTGGAACTAAGGCAATCATTGTCTTAATGCACTTGCTCATGGGGATTTCCCCCTGT
>NZ_JAAHHX010000190.1:0-3380 GCF_010672065.1 Moorena sp. SIO4A1
TCCCCTATAGTGTATAATTTTTATTATACACTATAGGGGCATATTCACTATGGATTACGCTAAATTATCGCAACACGGATACTCTCAAGAAGTGCGTCTACCGAAAAAATATAGAATGCCTGGGAAGCAGGTGAAAATATCCAGATATGGTCGCGGTGTGTTGCTGCAACCCATTGAAGAGGGGTTTGAAGATTTGTTTCAATCCCTGTCCATGTTTTCTGATGATTTTATGAACGATGGACGCAACCAGCAGCCTGTTCAGGATCGTGGAACTATTTTTGAATGAAATACCTGCTTGATACCAACATTTGCATTTACATCATCAATCGCAGACCGGAACAGGTATTGAAACGCTTCCGCTCTCTTAAAGCCGGGGATGTAGCGGTTTCAGCTATCACTCTCTACGAGCTGCTCTACGGAGCATACAAAAGTGCTAAGCCAGCGCAAAACAAAGAGGCAGTAAGTCTTTTTGTGTCACCCCTTGAAGTTTTGCCCTTTGATGAAGGGGCAGCAGATGTTTGCGGTAACCTGCGTGCCATGTTGGAAAGAAGTGGCGATGTTATTGGGGCAATGGATCTACAAATAGCCGCGATCGCACTTGTTTATAACCTTACACTTATTACTAACAACACAACAGAGTTTGAGCGTATCTGTGATCTTAAACTGGATAACTGGCTTTAGAAGCCATAGATTTTAGTTCACGTAGGGTGGGCAGTGCTTGATACAGATAATATCAGCTGACAAACCCCGTTGCTAGGCACTGCCCACCATAGCAATCTTGTAGGGTACGTTACTATAATATAACGCAGCATCTAAATAAACATAGAAAGTATAGCGTTTTTCATAGCTATGAGGTACACAAAATTTTTTACCTCTTGCCTCTTGCCTCTTGCCTCTTGCCTCTTGCCTGCTCCCTGCTCCCTGCTCCCTGCTCCCTAAAAACCATAAATTTGTACCTCACAAGTCGTATAATTGCTATAGCTTCATGATAGTTGATGCAGCATTTACTCCAGATAGGTATGCTCCATGAACAGTTCCTGGATAATCTTCAGATGTTGCTTCACCAGCGAAAAACAAACGATTTCCAACTGCTTTTCCTAGTGTATTGCGTGTATCTGCGCTTGCACCAATCCCATTAAATGAATAGGAGCAAAAGGCAAAAGGATCTAACCTCCAACGAGATAATTGCCAGCTTTCAGGATTTGGGATGTCATTGCCATAAATGGTGCGCAAAACCCTCATGGCGTCAGCCACTATTTCTCTATCACTCCATGACTCAATCTGACGAGCATAATCAGCTGCGTTGAAGCCTAACAAAATCGGCTTGCCTGTGTAAAAAGCAATGTTGAGCCATTCATTCCAACGACCGTGTTTTTCCGAAATCCAATCCAAAATCTCAACCTTTTCATTCCAGAATATTTTTGGAAATCGCAAAAACAGCTTGTCTAATAACCCTGCCCCGATGGTAAGAATTGCCCTCTGTTTCTCAGCAGGTAATGGCGGATTAAACTTCACTGTGCCATTTTTCAGCACACCGATGGGCAAAGTTACGATGACTCGGTCTGCCGTAAACAGATCCTGATTGGTTTTTATTGTAACCCCATCATCCCCATAGGTGACCGCCTCAACAATCTGTTCCAATTGGATATCAAGGTCACGGCTAAGATATTCAGTGATACGAGCATATCCATCAGGAAAAAGTACATCTTCACCGCCAAATACCTCTGAATCATCAAAATTAACAGCAGACATTTCTCCAATACCACCAGCAAACTCATGCTCAACGGTGACATTTATTATGTGCATTATTTGTTGTTTTTCCTGTGCAGATAACTCAGCCCAGATAGGAGTAGCCTCGATACTCTCGCGCAAGGTCATACCATCCTCTGCCTGACGCGATACAGCTTTTACTAACTGGTCAAACAAACGCTGCATCCTAGAACGAAACTTAGCATTCGCCACCTCCCCATTCGTCTTATACAAAATATAATTGTCATAGTTGGTTTCAATTCTTGTCACCCCTGCTTCATTAGCCAGTTTTGTAAGGGGATTACCCTTTACTCCATGAATCCACGATGCACCTAAATCAACTGGAGTTTCAGGCCAAAACCGGCTCGTCCAAACCCTTCCTCCAATGCGATCGCGACCTTCAAGTACCTTAACACTGTACCCTTTATCACGTAATTGTCGTGCCGCTCCCAATCCTGCCATGCCAGCACCAATAACTATAACAGTGTCACTTGTATCTTTAAACTTGTCATTGTCAGTCAAATCATTACATGCTGCTACCACAGCCATGAATGCACTCAAACTTAGAAATTCTCTTCTTTTCATAAAGAGTTTTTTTATTAAGAGTTATTAAATTATAGCAGGGTAATTCCATTGAAATAAAGTGATATAATAACTGTAAAATTAATATTTTTTTCACCCTTCAATAATTATAATTGCCACATTGAAATATGGGTTATCAAGGAATTCTTCAGGGTGCATCTCATTTTTGCTCTTTGACACGGTGGTGCGTTACGGGGCGGGCTATCCAAAGCCTGGCTACGAGGCGGAAAATGAGGCCCCCCTAACGCACCCTACGCAACTTTTTTACAAATATGAGATGCACCCATTCTTCAATTGCTCCTTGACCACCTTCTTTGACTGAAGTTACCCCACTCGCGCTTTGTATCAAGACATAGAAAATGAAAATATGGGATTAAGCTATTATTTAGCTAGACTACATCGACGAACTATTTGCTATTCTAAATCATCAGAGATGTTGGAATTATCAATTAGGCTTCTTATTTATTATTTAAAATATCATAGAATCCCCCTTTCTGGTGAAACCATTTCATACTTCAGCAACACCACCTCTACGTTACCGATTCTCAATGGAGTAGAGTTAGAAGTGACAGTTGAGGAAGTTTTTGGGTGGTTAACCTTAGGGTAGACTGTATCAATCTTAATTTAGGGAGTATTAGTTATTTCCACAATCATTTCTCCTTGCTGCAACTGTTCTAAAGCATCAGGCAAAGTAGCGCTTAGTAATTGCTGTAAGTTGCGGTTTGTGACGTTACCACAGGTTAGCCACAAAATTTGAGGAGGTGTTCCCAAACGACATACTAGATCGATAAAGTCGCTATCTTTGGTCATAATTACAGCGTTTTGAGATCGTGCAGCTTCAAAAATCTCGATATCATGAGCATCTCGAAGAGCCAAGTCTCGCAGAGCAAAAGCCTCTAAGCCAAAAGTAGTTGACAGCCAATCTGCTAATGTTGGAGGCAGTTGAGCATCAATCCAAATCTTCATGCTGTCAGTCTGGGGAAATCAGTGCGTCGTGCAGCAAAAAGCAGACAAGCTTGAATATCTGCCAGTTCCAAATCGGGGAAATC
>NZ_JAAHHX010000191.1:0-3378 GCF_010672065.1 Moorena sp. SIO4A1
GAGCTTTTTTGGTAAAAACTAAACTGCAAGAACCAACCCACCGGAGTATTCCCTGAGTTCGATGTAATAAAAATCGTAATTATTGCTATTTTTAGTATAGATTAGGATGTTAAATAAACAGCAAAATTAAATCTAAATACGAAACTATTAGATAGTTATTTTTGATTTTTTGAATCGATTTTTAATCGAAAATCAATAATGTTCTATTTTATTTAAATCAGGAGAATAGGGGGCAAATAGTAAGGTGCGCGCCTAGGGAACGCCTGAGGGGGTGACAACAAGGCATTAAACTAGACAGGGTATGGGGTGACCGGGTGTGGGGTGTGGGGAAAATAGAAGCGATGCAGCGCGGTCTTGGGGAGGCAGTGCGGTCTTGGGGGTTCCCCCCATGAGCAACTGCCGTGGTTTCCCCCACTCGCGCTTTGCTTGGCTGACAGCGAATTTGGAGTGAGCCATTGGATAACAATCGCTCCGAAACCTGATTTAACCGTCCCGTCGCCACTCCGCCAGCTCCTGATCTTCCCCTACACCCATCACCCCACACCCCACACCCCGTAAAGCTTTTAAGGCTGTTTGTCACCCCGTCAGAGGGAACGCGCACCTGAAGTTCACAACCGGCTGATTCAACTAATTCTCAAATTTTTTCTCCTCTCTTAGTGCGCGTGCCCTAGGCGTTCGCGGAGCGGGGACCTAGGAGTTGGAAACGTCCCGCCTTGTCGCACCGCTATGTAAACTAGCTTGTCTGGCTTATTTTTATAAATTTGTTCTAGAAACTATTGCCTTTTTTATTCATCCATTTCTCGATAACCGTAAATTTTTTTTATCGGGTATAACCGATTTTTTTAAAGGCTTTACCTATAGTTTTATCACTAATCTTTTATGACCACGCTTCTGCCATTTTATTCTGATTTGATCTACCATGAGATTGCACAAATTACCTAAATCTATCTAAATCAGCTATTTTCGGATTATATCCCTTTTGATAACCATAGTTTGGGCTATAATATGTTTAATTTCTCTTTTTTAACCAGATATTAATTGTATTTATGCTTTTTTGCAATAAACGAATATAGCGTTTCTCATAGCTATGAGGTACACATTATTTTTTCCCTCTTCCCTCTTCCCTCTTCCCTCTTCCCTCTTCCCTCTTCCCTCTTCATTCTTCCCTGCTCCCTGCTCCCTGCTCCCTGCTCCCTAAAAACCAGAGATTTGTACCTCATGGGTATAAGACTTGCTATATGCTATTAAGATATCCTTCGATAAATGATTCAGAGGGAAGACAGTGGCTATCGGTAAATAAAATCCAATCTCCTTTGGCATAGTTGATGCCTACATTTCTGGCAGAGGCCAAATCATTTTTTACGCATTTCAGTAATCTGATCGAAAGGTTATTACCTTGGAAGTGTTGAGGGATAGTAATTGGTCGCCTGGAGTTATTATCAACAATAATTATTTCTTTTGGATAGATGTGGGGATTCTGGGTGTTAAAAAACTCAGTTAAAAATAAATCAAGTTCTTCTTGATTATTCCTAACGGGAATAACGATTGATATATCAGATGCTTTAATTTTTAAGGGTACAGTAAAATCGGAGTAATTCTGTGGCGTTGAATGAAGTTTGTTGATGAAAGTCATAGAATTACCTCAATTGTCTGGATTAGAAGTTCTGCCAACTGACTAGTGCAGGGGTGCAGAAATAACAAACCCGCGTCCTACAGTGGAAATCCTTGATATTAGAGAATTTATGACTTCTGAGTTGAGACTTCAGACTTCCGGGTAGCTGCACTATAACTCCTATACACAATCTCGGCTATTCCACCAGGACATTTTTGGGGAGGGTGGGGAGTGTCGGAGGTGTGGGGAGGGTGGGGAGATGGGGAGATAGGGCACAGGGAACAGGGAATAGGGAATAGGCAAGAGGCAACAGGCAAGAGGCAAGAGGGAAAAAATCCTGTGTACCTCATTACTATGAGAACTGCTATAGATAGAGTCACGTAATCTTTTAACGATAGGGATTCGTCTAGGAATTGTGATAATTTTTGATGCCATATTCCCTACGGTGCGCTTTCCGTTGGCGAATTAAATTCGCCACGGGTCGCACCGCTCCCTACTCCCTACTCCCTACTCCCTACTCCCTACTCCCTGTTCCCTGTTCCCTGTTCCCTGCTCCCTTTGCTATAATCCTATATCCTACTATAAGACACACATATTGTAATGTTGACAATAGTTGATTTATCAAACCGGGTTTATTGGGAATAAAAGGTTGAGGAGTTAAGTCAATGGAATATAGCTGACTGACTAGTTTGTTGCCTTTTCCATATCTGATAAATCTTTTAATAAATCCGATAATGCCGTGAGTGAAATCATGATAGACAATTGATTCCCAACTATAGGATAAGTTGCCAATTTCTAATAACCTAAACCCTAAATCTATATCTTCACCGGCAGCGATTTTAATAATTTCGTTAAAACCACCGATTTTTTCAAGTGCTTTTTTCCACACTAGGGCATTGGCTGTAATTAAATATTCCGGTCTGAGCATCTGGCCATCTTCAATAACTTTTAATGGTACAAGTATTTCTTGAGTTTCATAATAGTTTGACAATACATCATTGCTCCAGGCTTTAACATTACCTGCATATCCGATGGAGCCATTCATGGCATTAAGATAGCCTGTGATTAAGGATTCTGAAGGAATACAGTCACTATCGGTAAATAAAATCCAATCTCCTTGAGCAGACTTTATTCCCATATTTCTGGCAGATGCCGGTCCAATTTTTGAGCATTTTATGACTCTTATTGAAAGGGGAGCAACTTGAAACTGTTTAGGGATAGTAATCTCTGGCTTTGATTGATTATCAACGATAATGATTTCTTGTGGATAGCTTTCTAGGTTCTGGGTTTTGAAAAATTCTGACAAAAATAATTCAATTCCTTTCTGATTATTCCTGACGGGAATAACTATCGATATATCAGAGGGTTTAATGGTTACTGGTGCAATTAAATGAGCTTGCTTTTGTGGCTTAAACCCCAATTTACTGATTAAGGTCATAGGATTGGCTGAATTTTATCCTTCAGAGGTTTTAGAGGATGTTTGAAAAGTCGGTTGGGCAGTAAAAAAACTCTCTCAGTGTAAAAATTATCGGCTCTTCCGTACTTGTTATGCTAAATTAACACTTTGCCAAAGGGAGCAGGGAGCAGGGACTTCGGAGCAGGAGGAAGAGGCAGCTATATTGGAAAAATTTATTGTTAAATAGCCTCATAACCCTTACACAGTCAGCTTTTCGGGGGTTTTTAACTATAAATTTAGCATAGTAGGTACTGAAGAACCAAATTATCAAAATACAAGCACCGAGAGAGACACATGAGTAAAGTTTACC
>NZ_JAAHHX010000192.1:0-3372 GCF_010672065.1 Moorena sp. SIO4A1
TACCCAAGGATTGCTGTTAAGTGTGGTAGTCACAGCAAGCCAACGGTCAAGATCGAGTCGGAGCTGGGGCAGCATTGATGGAAGAAAGTTTTGACTGTTCTAGTTTGCAATTAATTTGGGTTGACCAGGGCTATAGTGGCCAACGCGCAAGCTGGTGTTGTAGCCAACCTTTGCGGTGCTGAGGAAGAGGAACGTTAAGCGTACGGAATCTGAATTTAAGGTTTTACCAAGACGCTGGGTAGTAGAACGTACCTTTGGTTGGTTAGGACGCTATCGTCGTCTGAGCAAAGATTATGAACTCCTGCCTGAAGTCAGTGAGGCCATGATTTATGGCGCTATGGTACGACTTATGCTCAGCCGTCTCACCTCTTAATATCCACTTTATAAATCAGCTCTAAGAGGTTGCCATTCTTGACTTTTAGTTGATTGCCATCAATTTTAAAGCGACCTTGAGCATCATCTAATAACTCATAGGTATGGGTATCTCCGGCATCAACATCATTAGTATTCAGCCTAGCAATGGTAGTGCCATTGTTACTGAATTCCTTGACACTGTTCCGATCAAGGCTGATATCCGTCGGAGCAAGATTCTGGTTAAGGACGTCAATGGTGAACGTTTTATCGTAGCTTTCACCCCCGGAGTCGGTGGTGCGGATTTTGAGATCATGACTAGAGTTGTCATCAAAGTCTAAGAGGTTGCCATTCTTGACTTTTAGTTGATTGCCATCAATTTTAAAGCGACCTTTAGCATCATGTAATAATTTATAAGTATGGCTATCTCCGGCATCAACATCATTAGTATTCAGGTAAGCATTCAGGTGTAGAGATTGACAAAGTCACCCCACTCACTTCAAAAGCGGAATCAGAGACAATTCGTGAGAACGCTGCCTGACTGCTAAGGACACAGCCTGACTCAGGAACTTTATGGTATTACGCCCTTGAGCACGACAAGACTGAATCACACTTAATAATGTTGCTGAACGCTCAAACCCATTCCAGGAGCGAGACCCCCCTGCGACTTTACGCTTAGTCACTGCCAAACGCAAAGAGCGCTCTGCCCGATTATTATCGGGTGGGACTTGTGGGTAGTCTAGGAAATACCACCATTGCTCGGACTTGTGCCTCAAAGACTTGAGCAACAACCCCGCAGCATGACCAGCTCTTGAACTCCAGCTCTCAATTGCTTCAGTTACTCGCCCCTTGAAAGACTCAGCCCAAGAAGCATAAACTGATGCCTCACCAGTCTCACGCCACTGACGGTGTTGGGCAAAGGCTTCATCAATCAACTCAATAAAGGCTTGACCCAAGCCTTGTTGGTGAGGCTGTTTCAGACGAGCGACTTGCTGAAAATGTCGTCGTAGATGAGCCAGACACTTTTGTTGAGCTGCAACTTTATAACCGTTGTAGACGCTAAAATCGTCGGAACTGAGGACTCCTGCAAAACTCTGACCAAGTAGATATTCAAGTTCGGCTCTTGAACGAGTGTCCCCGGCATGAAACAAACTATATCCGTATCCTGAAAGCACCCACATCCATTCTTTCACCCCATTGACCAACCATGGAGACTCGTCAACGTGGACATGAGTTTGATTCTTGACCCACTCTTTTAATTCACTCACATGTGGAGTAACGGCAGAGGCGACTCGCCGGGTGGTGGCTTCTAAAGTTCCTAAACTTACCTCGATGTTCCCAAACTCTTGCAACCATTCCTGTTGCTTTTGATAAGACAAATGACCGTAGTGTCCCAACCAAACCAGCATTGCCTGCAAGTTAGCTGACAAGTCTTGTCCTGCAATGACATTCTCGGGTAACTCTCCCCCAACCAGAGTCCCACAGTGATTACATATCCGTCGCCTCTGCTGGTACTCTACAATTTCGATCGGATGCTCTACCAGTTGAGCCACCACATAGCTTCGGGTTGAGCAATCCCTACTTTCCCACTGATTTCCCTGACAGATCGGACAACTTTGAGGTTCGACTACTACATATCGGTCAACCCGCCCAAATCCTTTTCGGGTTTTCCCTTTGTGTCCTGGTTGTCCTCCTGGTTTTCGTTTCTGCGAATCTGATTCCTTCGACGGTTTTTTTTCTGACCTTCTGATTAAATCACTTGATGGGGGTTTTGATGAAGTCTGGCTGTCTTTGTTCAACAGACTTTTGAGGCGTTCCACCTCCCCAATCAGTTGTTCAATCACTTGTTGCTGTTGCAGCACCAGCTCCACCAGAACTGATTGGGGCAGCAGTTCCAGAGCTTCAAAGCTATTTGGGATAGCTGGCGGTTTGATTTCCATGGTTCTACACTACTACTCATCCTTCCCTTTTTGTCAACCCCATCACCTGAATGCTTACGAACCACTATGGCCACATCTGGGTTCATAGCGGACTACGGGAAGTACCAATTCCCAAAAAGAATGGGAAAATCCGGATGTTAAAAATACCAACCATCGCCGATAGAGCCTGGCAATGTCTAGTAAAATACGCCCTCGAACCTGCGCACGAAGCAACCTTTCACGCCCGGAGTTACGGGTTTAGAACTGGACGTAGTGCGCAAGATGCCCAAAAATACGTATTCAGCCACCTGAATGCATCAAATAATGGTATCAAAAAAAGGGTCATTGAATTAGACATCAAAAAGTGTTTTGACCGAATCTCCCACAAATCCATCATGGATAGGTTGTTAGCACCAGCTAATCTGAAGATGGGGATATTCAGATGTTTAAAAGCTGGCATCTGCCCGGAATTCCACGAACAAGGAACGCCCCAGGGAGGCGTGGTCAGCCCACTACTCGCCAACATCGCACTTGATGGAATAGAAGATATACACCCATCAGTCCGGTATGCGGACGACATGGTAATCTTCCTAAAACCAAAAGATGACGCCGAAAAAATCCTCAGAAAAGTGGAAAAATTCTTAGACGAACGGGGTCTCGAAATCAGTCAAGAAAAGACCAAAGTAACCAAAACGACAGACGGATTTGACTTCCTTGGCTGGCACATGCGAGTCAAGCACAACGGAAAATTCCATTGCACTCCCTCAGTGGACAATCACAGGAAAATACGCGAGAAAATCAAAACCGTGGTCAACAGCTCGAATTATGGTGCAAAAGTCAAGGCTAAAAAGTTAGCCCCTATTGTAAGAGGGTGGCGACACTATCACAAATGGTGTGATATGGGAAGCTCCCGGGACAACCTATGGTTCATGAGCAAAACGGCACACCGGAAATTCCGAAAGGAAAAGAAAGTGAGTAGCCATCAAGCAACTGAGCTATGTAATAAAGCATTCCCAGAAGTAGGGTACAGACAAAATAAGCACAAGATGGTCCCAGGGACTAAGTCCCCATATGACGGAGACTTAGTTTACTGGAGTGAGCA
>NZ_JAAHHX010000193.1:0-3369 GCF_010672065.1 Moorena sp. SIO4A1
GTCGCAGTCACAGGAGGCTCAGACTGATCAAAAGTAGCCAAGTCTTGAAAAGCGTTGGCTAAAACCATTAGGGCTTGTTGGCGGTGCTTAACGCTTTCTTGTACTCCTTGGACTTGTTTTTCTAGTGCTAAAAGTTTTTTTTGGTTAGCTTCTAAGTCAGTTGCCAGATTCGATGGCACTTGCTTTTTGAGTTGAGATAGCTGACTTTCTAGCTGTTGAACTTGTTTTGCCAGTTCTAATTCTCCCTGAGCCTCTTTGACTGAATTAATTTGTGTAGTTAGCTCTTTGAGCTGGGTATAAAAGAAATATCCTGTCCAAGCTCCTGCTCCTGCTACCATCAAGATGAAAATCATCCAAATAGCAGTGAAGCGACCCATTTTTTTCTGTAGCTGCTTTCTTTCTTGCTCATGTTTCTTCTTATCGGACATGGCAGTCATTTGAAATTCCACCAATGCTTCGGCGACTTCTTCGATATGTTGCTCTTGGAGATTAGCAAGAGGATTGACTGGGGTAACAACAGGAAGGGCTGTGTTAGAAAGGGGTTTGTTGTCTATAGCAAAATTATTGATCGTGCTTATTTTCCTTAGATTATTGTTGTTAGACATGGCCTTTATTTGAGACTATTTATTGTTGGTTTTTTATAGCAAAGAGAACTGGAAGTCGGGAGTCGGGAGTCGGGAGTCGGGAGTCGGGAATTTATTATCAAAAATGGGCACAATTCATTTAGTAATACTCTAGTAGTTATTATTTAGTTTTAATGGTCGATAATTAATCAAAAAATCACCGGTTTTGTTGAGTGGTTTTCCAGGAATTTACTGGTGCGAATTGCTGCTGCAACTGGTTGTAAGTTATAGCACCAAGGGGACTGATAGCAGCAATACTACCTCCTAGGATCACAATACTTAACACCAGCAAGATTTGGAGCCGTTTCACTGAGGCTTCTAGGGATTGCACCTCCTGTTGCAGGCCATTGATAACTCTTATTGCTCTGAGGTCAGACCATATACTGTCTTCTTCAAGAAATTCACAATCGCTATTGTTGTCAGTCGTCATCATTGTTTGAATTCTCCTTAAATAAACGTTTCTTGCCACCTTCTAAGTAATTACTGAGTAAGCATTCAGCCGTTGGCCTACGGCCACGCTACACCGAACAGCTGTCAGCTGTCAGCCTAATGCTTAAAATAAACCTCAAACAGGAGAATTTAAAGGTGCGCTTTCGGAATTAAGAATTAAATTCGCCACGGGTCGTACCTAATAGTTTGAGATTAATCAGAGTTGAAACTTTGGAGAAAAGCCGATCTCAGCATATGCGCTTAGGGCACGCTACGGGGTTCTCAGCGGTTAGCCGTTGGCCATAGGCCTTTGGCTGATAGCTGAGGGCTGATAGCTGAATGCTGATAGCTGAATGCTGACATTACTGATCAGCGACCATTAACACAGAGATTATGTTCTGCAGAGACTTCTGTTTTTCTTTTCTCTCGGATGCAACGGTTTCTGCTGGTGTTTGGGGTGCAGTTGCTTCTGGTGAACTCGGAGTCGGTTGAGACTGAGAGTTCTCATTACCATCAGTAGCTAGAGATAACAAAGATGCGATCGCTAAAATACTTAGCACCATTGCAAATTGTCTAGTTACCAGTATTGCAACTTGTCTCATGGTATTTTTCTCTTTCAGTTGTATAGATCAGTTAGTGCCAGGACTTACGCACAGACTCCATGGGTAGGGTGGGCAAGGTTTTGCCCACCCTACAAGTAGCGTTAAATTAAGAGATTTGCGTAAGTCCTAAGTGCTTAAGAGCTGTTTTGGCAGATTCTGGTTCAGAACTAGGGTTGAGTGTCTTGTCTTTCTGAGCAGCGTCTGTAGTAGTAGCGGAGTCAGCACTCGGCAACTTTGTCTTTACTTGAGCTAATGTTTCCTTAGCCTGGTTAGTCAGCTGTTTAGTAGTCTGTTGTGCTTGACCAGCAACCTCAGAGAACTTCTCTTGGCTATTCTCCGCTACTTTTTTAGTAGCCTCTTGCACTTGAGTGGTGACATCAGAAAGCTTCTCTTTGGTATTACCAGTCACCTGTTTAGCCGTTTGTTGCACTTGAGCAGCAATCTCAGAAAACTTCTCTTGGGCATTGGCCGCTACTTTTTTATTGGTCGGTTGTATTTGACCAGCGACCTCAGAGAGCTTCTGTTGAGCATTACCAGTTAGCTGTTTAGTGGTCTGTTGTGCTTGACCAGCAATATCAGAAAACTTCTCTTGGGCATTCTTCGCTACTTTTTTATTGCTCGGTTGTACTTGACCAGCAATATCAGAGAGCTTCTGTTGAGCATTACCAGTTAGCTGTTTAGTAGTCTGTTGTGCTTGACCAGCAACATCAGAGAGCTTCTGTTGGGTATTCTCCGCTACTTTTTTAGTAGTTTCTTGCACTTGACCAGCAACATTAGAGAGCTTCTGTTGAGCATTACCAGTTAGCTCTTTAGTGGTCTGTTGTGCTTGACCAGCAACCTCAGAGAGCTTCTGTTGAGCATTACCAGTTAGCTCTTTAGTGGTCTGTTGTGCTTGACCAGCAACCTCAGAGAGCTTCTGTTGAGCATTACCAGTTAGCTCTTTAGTGGTCTGTTGTGCTTGATCAGCAACATCAGAGAGCTTCTGTTGGGTATTCTCCGCTACTTTTTTAGTAGTTTCTTGCACTTGACCAGCGACCTCAGAGAACTTATCTTGAGCATTCCCCGCTACTTTTTTAGTAGTTTCTTGCACTTGAGTCGCTAACCCCTGAGTCCCTTTCACCAGCGCCGCCATATCTTCCTTGGTTTTAGCGTAGTCATCTTTCAAGGATTCAGCCGCCTGAGAAATTTTGTGGTTGATGCCACCCGTATAGTGCTCAGCCTTTTGCACCATCGCCTCGATCGCCATCACTCGTTTACCGCCCACACTAGCGATCGCGACAGGAGGAAGTCGGTAGGAGCCATCAGTGAGACCACGCCAGCCCTTGGATCCAAAGATATACTCAACTACCTTCCCCGTGTTGGGGTCGAATCGATAGTCCATCAAAGTACCTGCCTGATTCCCTCCGTCCGTCCACAACTGATGTCCCACAATCGATTCCACAGATTCCGGTTTTTTCGCTGTGGTTTCCGAGCCAAGGTAAACTAGAATGCTGTCGGAGCCAATCGTCTCAATTTCTGCCCAAGTAAATGACCGTTTTTTGCGACCCAGCAGTCCTGACTTGCAAACCAAACCCAAAACTTGGTGAGCAATTGGGTCGAGCCACAGCTCAGCTACCCGACCAATTTCTTCAGTGTTTTGGCGATTCAGTACTATCCGGTTGATTACATCACTGTGCTTAATGGCAGTTTCTGATTGTGTGTTCATCAACGTTCTC
>NZ_JAAHHX010000194.1:0-3345 GCF_010672065.1 Moorena sp. SIO4A1
CCCCCCCAAATTCAATCAGTTCACAATCCCATTTTGCTAGGGTAGCCCTAAAAATGTCTTCCAAGCGTTCGAGCATCTCCCCTGTTAGGGAATTGTTTCTGAACTTAGTCACTAGTACCAAGTGATATCATGTCCGTCTAATCACTTATAATAAAAGTGGAGGGGCGACCGATGAAGGCGCTCAAAGGAGTGGAGATTCCGTAATCTCCCATACAGGCTAGGGTTCAAGCGTAGTTCCCACCCGAAGGGGTAATACGAGATGGATATATCCGGCATCAAGCTAGAATACTCCCGAATCGTTTTATCTCACAGCTAGAGGGTAATGCGTAACTCGATGCAGATACCGCCTGATAAGAGGTCGTTTGGGAAAGAACTAATAGGTTGACGAAAGGAATCGTTGATTGAAGCGTCGTAATTAGTAATATCCCTGCTAAAAGCGGTAATGGGGATAAAAGCTCCAAGGGTTAATTCACTCCATACTGAATAACTGAGAACCCCATATGGACTCGGCGTATAGACGACAACCTACAGTTTGAATCTTCTTTGTGCGTAACCGGGTAAGCCGAGATTGAGTCCTTATTCTAGGTCGATGAATAAGGTAGCCAAATCGTAAGAAGAGGTATAACTCTCAGTCCGGTAGAAGTCTGAACCAAGCTAAGGCCAACAAGACGAAAGTCAACGGGAAATCACAGAAATGTGTATAACCGGTTGGATAGAGGATAATCCCTCAACTCGTGCATAGTGCTGAATTTCAGAGCCGATTCCAAGCAAAGAAATTATAGGGATGATTTCCTTAATTGCGATGGAAAAGATAGAACCGAATTCAAAAGAAAACGGTATCGTAACTGAACAAACTACCTATTGGCATTCCGTAAACTGGAAAAGAGCTTATAGGACAGTCAGGAAATTAAGACGTAGAATATTCCGAGCGACTCGCGAAGGTAATTGGAAATTGGTGAACAAACTACAACGCCTAATGCTGCGTAGTTATTCCAACATACTCATCTCCGTGAGACAGGCAGCACAACTTAACAAAGGAAAGAATACCCCTGGAATTGACAAAATAGCAAAATTAAATCCCAAACTCAGGGGAGAGTTGGTCGATGCTCTATCAAGTTATCGCGCCTGGAACCCAATACCGACCAAACGTGTATACATACCTAAATCCAATGGTAAAAAACGACCACTGGGAATTCCGAGCATGATTGACAGATGTATACAAGGCATCGTCAAAAATGCACTAGAGCCTGCATGGGAAGCCAAATTTGAACCCACATCATACGGGTTTCGACCTGGCAGGAGTACCCATGATGCGAGACAAAGGATTTTCACTAACATTAGTGGAGAAAGAAACAAGAAATGGTGGGTATTGGATGCCGACATTACAGGATGTTTTGACAACATTGCCCATGAACCACTACTTGAAAACATTGGAAACTTTCCCGCCCGAAAACTAGTGAAACAATGGCTGAAAGCAGGATACATGGAAGGCGATGTATTCTATAACACTGAAGCCGGTACACCACAAGGAGGAGTAATTAGTCCACTATTGGCCAACATTGCACTCCACGGGATGGAAGAGGTACTAGGTATTAGATACAAATGGAATACCGATAAGAGAAGGAAATCCGGAGGTACATGGAACAATATCACCAATAGGACATTCGTCCGCTTTGCTGATGACTTTGTGGTTTTAACAGAAACCGAAGAAGATGCAGCAAACGCTAAGGTAATCTTACAAGAATGGTTAGCCAAAAAAGGACTGAGCCTATCGGAGGAAAAAACCAACACTAGACACCTCACTGAAGGATTTGACTTCCTAGGATGGAATTTCCGCAAGTATCGAACCACTGCACGAAAGTCGGAATTGGTTACCCTCATCAAGCCATCCAGTAAAAACATCAACAAGTTCAAAAAATCCCTGAAGGAAACCTTCAAGAAACTGAAAGGGGCAACTCAATTACAAGTCATTAAAGAACTCAATCCGAAAATTCAAGGATGGGGCAATTATCATGATGGAGTAGTTGCCAAAAAAACCTTCACAAAAGTTGATAGCTATATACACTGGAAGTTAAACAGATGGGGGAAACGGAGACACCCGAAAAAGTCTTTAAACTGGGTTAATAACAAGTACTTTGGGAAATTATGTCCAGGAAGAAATGACAAATGGGTGTTCGGAGACAAATCCCTTAAAGATGTATACGTACAAAAACTGGCATGGATACCTATTAAGCGACACACCTTAGTTCAATATAAAAATAGCCCAGACGACCCGAACCTAATCGAGTACTGGGAAAAACGAAAAAGCGAACAAAGGGAAAAAACAGCTAGAAGTAGGTTCTCTACCGGGAGGGATAAAATAGCAAACAGACAGAACTATCTCTGTCCTGTGTGCAATCAAACCCTTGGGGTTAGTGATGAATTACATTTACATCACATTATACCCAAACATTTTGGTGGACTAGATAAATCAGAAAATTTAGTTTACCTACACAGCGACTGTCACCAATCCATACATGCCTTGGGTGCCACTAATCTCAACATACAGGAAATGCTGAGAGTTGGGATAAATAAACCCTCCAAGAGCCGGAACAAAAACCAAAAGGTACAAACCCGGAAATCTAGAAAAAGAAGTGGCAATGATAAGTGAGTTCTTTTGGAATTGGTAGCGCCGTGTACTTGGAAACTTGTTCGCACGGTGCTTTGGGGACGAAGCGGGAGTAATCCCGCTGACTTACCCGATAGGGACTTGATACCTCTAAAGGTATGACGATGCGATCGGGTGCATCTCATATAGCAAAGGGAACAGGGAACAGGGAACAGGGAGCAGGGAGTAGGGAACAAACATTCTCTCAATTCCTACACGGATTGCTATTTTTGTAAAAAAGACTGGAAGTGTGGGGAGTGGGCGCGGGGCGGGGGCGCGGGGAGTGTAGTGAAGCTGGTAGAGCGTTGGTGTTAGAGGCGCGAAGGATCCTCAAGCAGGTTGAGACAGCACGCCCGAAAATTGAAACAGGCAAGATGCCCGTTCCACGCAAGATGCCCGTTACAATTTTCAGGTCAAACAGCATGCATTGAGATGCACCCGGGAATTTTATAGCAATTCTATTTCCCATGAGGTACAAAGGGATCCCCCATTATCCCCCTTAAAAAGCTATGCATTAGTCACATCTTTCTTAACATAATGGGACTTGACACCAGAAGTGGTTTTGGGGGAAAGTATAGCAGTCGCCATCATAGTTAGGACAAAGAAAACGAAAAGCCCTTCCACTTATCGTCCGATTTCTGTCATGCCTTTTCCTTACAGCGAAGACCTGCGCCAAAAAGTAATTCAGGCGATCGAAC
>NZ_JAAHHX010000195.1:0-3341 GCF_010672065.1 Moorena sp. SIO4A1
TTTTCGCGCCTCGTGTACTAGCATCGCTTTACGTCGTTATTAATTGAGGTAGTACCGACGAATCCTACCTGTGCTAGGCTACACACTTAATATATTATACACCTTTTTCTAATAAATTCTGGAAAAGTCGCCCTAGAAGGGCAAGGCTTGAGACCCATTATTTTGGTCAAAAATGCCACTTAGGTTTTATAATACTCCCGAATTAGGGTACATACTGCTTTGATCCTCAGGGTGCATCTATATTATTGGATTTTCTTTGATCTTATTGGTCAAGTTTTTGGATCTGAGTCTCGTCAGGGAGAAGATAATAAAACAGCATTTCACACAAAAAAATAGCAAATTCATAGCAATTATCGAGCTCAATAACAAATTAATCTATGTCTGAATCATCAATTACTATTACAGTCAAGCTTTTTGCTGCCTATCAAGAAACCTATGGCTTGCCAGAACTCCAGTTAGGATTTCCCCCTCAAACATCAGTATCAGCCGTGCTAGACCGTTTACTGAGTGAACACCCAGAGCTGGAGCAATGGCGTGAAGTGACGCGCTTTGGCATCAATCTCCAATTCGTTCCCCCCGATACCCCCTTGCAAGATGGGGATGAAGTGGTTCTGATTCCTCCTGTTAGCGGTGGCTAATCGATTATTGTGCCTGCAAGCCTTTTGCCTCCAAGGGCTGTGTTTCTAGTAAAAACTCAGAAAAATTGACTGATATGTAGGGTTGCTTCGCCATGATCAGGAATCCAGGATACCCACTGGTCTTGTGAAATCTGGCAAAGCAGTAGCGCTTCATCAAAGCTATAGGGATTAGGTAGCTCTAACAGACGTACCCAAGTCCCAGGTTGGAACGGTTCCTGGGACTGATCTAAGTTGGGATTAGGGGAGCTGTTCCAAGTCGGGGTTTGGGTCTGCGATTCTAAAAGTTTCATGGTTCTCTCATCAAGGTAAAAAAATTCCCGTCTACCCTAGCTGAGACTGCTTCGAGCCAAAATCTTCCCAGACAATGGGTAAACTTTAACTATTTTCTGTATTTAATTTTACAAAAATAACTGGGCAGCACTAGCGTTGTGAGAGCTAATGTAATTTATCTTTGGATAACTTTACAGGATGCCTCGCCAAAGGGCATTGCTTAAAGTAGGAGTAATGTGTCGGTGGCAAATGGCTGATAGCTGATAGCTGATAGCTGATAGCTGATAGCTGATAGCTGATAGCTGATAGCTGATAGCTGATAGCTTACTTAAAAAATAAACACAAGTTGCAGCTGCAATTCTTTTACCTGACGCAAGATTTCAATTTTTTGAATAAACTCCCGAAAGTAAAACCGACGCTCTGATTCTGATAAATCAATCCAGAATTGAGGAATGGATACTGTCTGAGCGATCGCTTTTAAATTCACTGGCGGCAAAGCAGCTAGCTGCTGCTGCAATTGGGAAATTTCTGTCCGTAGTTTGTATGCTCGTAAATCAGCAGTTTCTTGATCAAGCACCCCACTAGACGTTAACAGGGTTAGCTGCTCTAAATTATCTTTTTTTTGAGTAATTTTACCCTGAAGGGATTCCTTGACCCCATCCAAGCTGGGAGCATTCATAGCAGCAACAGCACGGGGTAATTCCTGACAGATCAGTTGAATAGTCTGCTCCAAGACCTGTTCATAACTAAGAGCACGGCATTTGGGATGCTTAGGACAATTGATCGGACGTAGGTAGAGATATTGTTTGTTTTTACGATATTGAGTAACACTAACAACGGTCATCCCCGACTGACATTCCTGACAAACCACCAACCCGGCCAAAGAACGGGGAGCACTAGCGGTTCGAGGAGGTAATTGTCGGTTGCGCCTGAGCAGTCGGTCAATTTGTGCCGCTTCTTCCCGATTCAAAATAGCACTATGGGTATCGGAAATAACCTCACCATTTTTTTGATAGCCAAGGTCTCCCCGATAAACCGGATTTGTTAGCCAACGACGCCCGGTAGTCACGGAAATCCGTTTACCATATTTTTGCTCTAAATACCGTACTGCACCCCGCAAGGAACCATAAAGCAGAAACTGTTCAAAAAAATCCTTAACCACCGGTGCCGTACTGCGGTCAATTAGATAGCGGTCTTTGCCCCGCCGATAGCCATAGGGGGCTTTTCCTGGTGGGGGTAAGGCTTTGAGGCGATTACGAGCGTGCCCTTGCCGAAGGCGGCGGCTGTTGACTTCCTGCTGGATTTCGTGTAAGAGCTTCAGTAAACTAGCGCGAATCGTAGTGTAGTTGGTAGCATCCGTTAGCTGAGCAGAATTGTAAGATTGCTCTGTGGCAATCAAACAAATACCGAGGGTTTCAATTTGGGTAATGCGATCGCTAATTTCAGCTAAACACTCTCCCAGTTCTTCCAGACGACGAATTAGCAAGTAATCAGGGGGTTGAGCTTGGCAATCCGCAACTAACTGCTGCCACTGCTGACGTCCTCCTAAATCTAGATAGATCTGATCCACCTCCAAACCCCAAACTTCTGGGTCGGGCACTGGGTCAAGTAGGGGATTGCTGTACAGGTAGGCAATGGTTTTCATCTATTTTCCCCATACCGACCTTAACCCCTAAGTGCTAATCTTACTAATCTGACTAAGCTCAATAATATTACAATCTGGATCTTGGGTAAATAATGCCGCACGACCAGACGAGCTCAATTGAATCGGGTAACCATGAGCTTGTAGAGATTCCTTCGCGTCATCTAAATTTACGACACTAAAGGCAATGTGGGGATTACGACCCCATTTTTCAGGATTTTTTAGGTCAACTTTAGCATTAGGATTAACCATCAAGTGAATTTGGAATTGACCAACCTGATACCAAGCACCAGGAAATCTCAGCTCTCGTTCAACTTTAGATAATCCCAGAATCTTACCGTAAAAATCCTCTGCCTTTTCCAAATCAGAAACTAAAACAGCAACATGAAGACACTGATTAATTTCCATAATCTTTTAATTAAAGTTACAGGTTGAAGGTTGAAGGGTTGAAGGTTTTAATGTTGAAGGTTTTAATGTTGAAGGTTGAAGGTTTGAAGGTTGAAGGTTGTTTGGTTTGAAGGTTGAAGGTTGTTTGGTTTGAAGGTTGTTTGGTTTGAAGGTTGTTTGGTTTGAAGGTTGTTTGGTTTGAAGGTTGTTTGGTTTGAAGGTTGTTTGGTTACAGGTTTAAGGTTTGATGGTTTAAGGCGACAGGTTTAAGGTTATAGCCTTGCTGACGGACACAAGTGCTTGAAAAGCAAGTAGGGGAGGGGTTGGACAAAACAGAAAAATCTGGGTAAATGGGGTAGTCAATAAAAATCCCAATTATGACCCAGAAAAAAATCTACTCACAA
>NZ_JAAHHX010000196.1:0-3327 GCF_010672065.1 Moorena sp. SIO4A1
AAAGCAGGGGGGCATTGCTGTGGAAACGGTTTCTTTCATCGGATTGAGTGGAGAAGAATACGAACCTAAAAAGCATACTCTATATAGAGTAGCACGATTTTTGTTTATAATTTGCGCTAAAGTCCCACTAGTCAGAAAGTCAAAGATTGTTAATAAATTAATTAAATGGCAGTTCCTTACAGTTACGATTTAAGAACAAAAGTCATGGGCGCTATTGACGATGGCATGGGAAAAACTGAAGCTAGTCGTCTCTTTAAAATTAGCCGAAATACAATTGACCTCTGGTTAAAAAAGAGAAAGGAAACAGGAGATTATAGGGCAAAAGAGGGTTATCAAAAGGGATATAATCCGAAAATAGCTGACGCAGGATAAATTTCGGGAGTAAGTCCCGTGCTCATGGTAGCTCAACTCAGAAGGAAATGGCAGAAGCGTGGTCAGAAAAGATTAGTGATAGGACTATAGGTTTTGGCTTAAAAAAAATTGGTTATACCCGAAAAAAAAACTTACGGTTATCGAGAAAGAGATGAAGAAAAAAGGCGAGAGTTTCGAGAAAAAATTAGTCAAAAGAAGCCGGAACAGTTAGTTTATATAGATGAATCAGGAATGGATAATCGTGAAGACTATGGTTATGGCTGGAATGAAAAAGGAAAAAGATTTTCTGACTTAAAATCAGGAAAAAGAAGTGTAAGAGTCAGTATTATGAGTGGTTTGCTTGAAGGAAAACTGATAGCGCCACTGACTTTTGAGGGTTCTTGTAATCGTTCAGTATTTGAGACATGGCTTAAAGATAAATTGATTCCTGAATTAAATCCAGGGCAAATTATAATTTTAGACAATGCCACCTTCCACAAAGGAGAAAGAATTAGAGAATTAGTTGAAGCAGCGGATTGTGAACTTTACTATTTGCCCCCCTATTCTCCTGATTTAAATAAAATAGAACATTATTGGTTTCCGATTAAAAATCGGGTTAGAAAATCAAAAGGTACTATCGAAGATTTTAGAGAGAGAGTTGATTTAGCTGTTCAGTTAACGTCCTAATCTATACTTCGATTGCTATAATTCTTAATTTTCCTTGACCACTTAAATTATAATCATTATAATTATAATTATAAAATTCAAAAACAATTTTTCGACTATGACTCAAAACTCTCAGCCCAATTCAAACAATAATTCAAACGGATTCATTGTTCCGTACATTTTGAAAGGGTCTCGCCAGCAAATCACCCATACCGCATATATTCTGAATGCCCTCGGCTACATCCAAATTTCCGAATGGGGTCCTCTTCAGCCCACTGGAACTCCAGACGAATATATTACGATGATCACCAGATATTGGATTTGGCGTTAACACCTTAAATTTCTGGGGGGGTTTCCCCCCCTTGCCAAAGGCTAATCACATCCGATCAGGATTGGATAGCTGATAAAATTGAGTGCATAGTCTAAAAATTCTAGCCGTGGAAAGTATTTCTGCGGCTACTTTTTTTTGGTTAGCAGGTTGAAGGTTAGCAGGTTGAAGGTTAGTCATAATTTAGAATTTAGAATTTAGAATTTAGAGATCCTGTAGGGTGGGCAAAAAGTGTACACAGATCACCTGTAGGGAAAACTCTAGAACTTTTGCCCACCAAAAAGTAAGATATTGTAGGGTGGGCAAAAAGTGTACACAGATCACCTGTAGGAAAAACTCTAGGACTTTTGCCCACCAAAAAGCCAAGCTCGCCACCGTTAATCCTGGTGGGCAAGGTAATTCCTCAACCCAAGCCCTCCAACCAATTTATTTCCCCTTGCCCACCCTACAAAACTAAACTCTTAATTCTAAATTCTAAATTCTAAATTCTAAATTCTTCATTCTTCATTCTCCATTCTAAATTCCTTGCGAAACAAAACCAGCCCAATAGAAAGGATGACCAAAAGGAAAATCCTCCTTACTCAAAGACTCTAAACGCTTTCGCTGTATCTCGAATTTATCCACAATTGTGACCCACTTATCTAACTCTTCCTGATATCCGTGATCCTTAGCATTCTGTTTAGCAGCTTTGGCTTCCTTTATCCCTCTTCTGTCACTCTCCGGTTATAATAAGTAGAGAAAGAAAAAAAAGAAACTCTACAAGGTAGGCACAGCAATGGATGTAGAGGAACAAATCCTCAAACATTTAGCCAGGGATCCCCAGGCAACAGTATCAATAATAGATGAATATTGTCAGACCTATAAAGACCTATTCAAAGAAGTAAGGAACTATGAATGCTTCAAATATTTACACTTAGGAATAGTCTCAGCAATAAAGAGAAAATCCTTACCAGAAATAGCTCCGGTGCGCTTTCCGTAGGCGAATTAAATTCGCCACGGGTCGCACCGCAAAGTAGTAGGGATAAAATCAGCCCAGTCACTACATCACTTCATCGCCAATTCACCTTGGTCAGTCAGGGAACTAAAGAAGGGAAGATTAAGGAAAATCAAAGAAAAATTAAAAGAACAAGCAATTACAGTCATAATAGATGAAACCGGGGATAGAAAGAAAGGAAAAAAAACGGACTATGTAGCGCGGCAATATCTAGGAAGTATCGGAAAAGTAGATAATGGGATAGTGTCAGTTAATGCTCAGGTCGTGTCCCAAAATATAACATTTCCCTTGGTAGGCAAAATCTTCAAACCAAGAGGAACATTAAAACAGGAAGATAAGTACAAAAATAAAATAGAGTTAGCCTCAGAAATCCTAGAAGAATTAGTAGAGGAAGGATTAACTATAGAACTAGTATTAGCGGATAGTCTCTAGGGTGAAAGTAGCCAGTTTATTAGAACATTAGAGAAAAATAAATTGTCTTATGTAGCTGGCAGGGTGACAGAGGTAGGGGAAAGCTAGATGTAGCATAAGATACAGCCATCAGATAAAAAAAAAGATAGGTCAAATATAGCAAAGCCGACCTATCTAAGGAAAATGATAGCAAAAGAATACCAATAAATCCTGGTAAAGGAACTCAACCGCAGTACTTATCTATTACTAAGTCTAGTGGTAGCAAGTCTTCAATTATTTAAACAAGTGAAGTTAGAGTGGAAAGCCCACGGCACTGCCATTACCAATTTTGTTTGAAAGTCGTCGGCAGAAATTACGGCGTTTTTTGAGACAGGAAAACTTAGGTGTGGAAAAAATTTGGTTTCCCTGTGTAAACTGTCTTTTAAGGAGTATGTTTAAGCCTAATGATACCAGGGTAATTGCAGCTATTTTGTATAAATTGTACTTGACAAAATAGGTATTTAACATAGTCAGTGATAGGACTAGACAACTCTTCTGGAATGAAGGACACTACAAACAGATGGAATCAGTCCCTTTC
>NZ_JAAHHX010000197.1:0-3309 GCF_010672065.1 Moorena sp. SIO4A1
CCTTTTTAGAGATTTTTAGGTTGGCTACTAACTCCCGGTTCGCTCAAATTAAATACCACTAGCCAAATAAATCGACGAAGAGTGTAGTCTGGGTATGCAGTTGAGAGAAGAGATAGGGGAAAAAATTGAGAGAAACTCACTCAGAAAGAGCCGACGACCTACCGGTTATCATCCATTGGCTTCAACAAATGGAGATAGAAGAATTAATTGACCAAGAGCTACCACCTCCTCATGGCAACCGACAGGGATTAAGCTATGGGCAACTAGCAATCTTGTTGTTAACCTACATGATTAGCCAAGGAGACCATCGACTTTGTGCTGTGGAACCATGGGTGGTATTACATCATCGTACATTGGAATGGGCAACGGGTTGGAAAATTGGCCTCAAAGATGCTACCGATGACCGATTAGCCGACTTATTAAAGCTTTTGGGTTCTTCTCAACATCAAGCCATCGAGAGCATCTTTACTGAGCTAGGAAAACATATAATACGTGTCTATGAATTGCCCACGGAGCAAGCCCGTAGTGACACCAGCAGCTTTTCAGTTTACCATCAGCCGCAAAACTCAGTAGATGGAGAATCCTTGCTTAATTTTGGCGCTAAGCAAAGACCGCCGCCCAGATTTGAGACAATATCGTGACTATGTTGGCAACTTTAGAGCTGATTCCTAAAGAGAAAATAAAGGAAAACTGGACAGCGAGCAAAAGGAAGTAAGCTCAGCACACTCACCTCAATATTGCTAACTCTAGAGAAGAAAAGTTTGATGAGTCGTCTTCCAGAAGGTGGCCAAACCACACCGCCGACTTTACCCTAGCGATCTCAGTGACCGAGAGTGGGAAATTATTAAACCGTTGTTACCGCTTCCCCAAGGATTTGGAAGACCATTAACCGTAGACCTCAGAGAAATTCTCGAATGTGTTCTTCTATGTACAGCGCACTGGTTGTCAGTGGGAAATGTTGCCCCAGGATTTCCCCCATCACGGGACAGTATACAAATATTTCCAGAAATGGGAACGCCTAGGAATTTGGCAGAAAATCCATGACACACTACGACACCAACTCCCTTGAAAAGTTGGGACGATTTGAAAAATCAACAGTAGCGATCGCAGACTCACAGTCGGTAGAAACGACGGAAAAAAGGGGGAGGTGTACGGGTACGATGGCGGCAAGAAAGTCAAAGGTCGTAAACGCCATTTGGTAGTAGATTCTCTTGGTCTAATGATTGGGGTGTTAGTGACTGAAGGCAATGCCCCAGAACGTTTGGGAGCAGCTACAGTAAGAGCGCGAAAACTCAGAAGAACTTTCTGTGACAGGAAATAGTTTGGGTAGATGGAGGATATTCGGGTCAGAACTTTGCACGGGTTGTTCGGCAACTCTGTGGGGCGGGTGTCGAGGTCATTAAACGTCTTACTGACACTTTTGAGATTTTACCCAAACGTTGGGTGGTTGAGAGAACTTTTGGATGGTTAAATCGGTATCGCCGTCTGAGCAAAGATTACGAGATGCATGTCGAGAATAGTGAGGCAATGATTTATGGGTCTCTAATTCGATTGATGATTCGTCGATTAGCCTCTTAATCTTTACTTTAGGAATCAGCTCTTAGACCCGTTAGCTCTGCCTTTGTTGGGAGCCACTTTACCGGGTCAAGGAACAGACGAATCTCAGTATCTTCCTACTTGGATAAATTTGGCAGAAATTATAGGACACAAAAACTTTTTATTCCTAGCAGACAGCAAAGCTTCTAGTTGGGCAAATCGAGCCAAGATTGATACTGAAGGAGGGATTTATGTCTTTCCCCTAGCGATGACTAAACCTCGCCCGAAAATCTTATTTGATTGGCAAACCTACCGCCAACAGAGGTTAGAGAAATTACCGTCGAAGATGCCGAAGAAACTGACCCAGCTTGTAACCGTCCCATGGCCTTACGCCACCATAGGTATTTGAGTGTTGATCAGAGTTTGTGGTAATAGGGATGGAGCCGATAGCCCTAACCGCTGGGCTCGAATTGCCTGTGTGAGATAATCCAAGGGATTTTTCTGCTGTGCTTTGAGGGATGTCACCACAGTAAGAATTCTCGTGCGCGAATTCACTGCCGGCTTGAGATTGGGAACCAAAGCTGGTTCGCCGCCAAATCACTGCAGTGCGTAGCGCACGTTCTGCGGCATTATTTGTGGGCTCTACCCCTGGAATATAGACAAAAGTCCACAGCGCAGCCTCTAGTTTTAATAACTCTCGGGCTGTGCGTACTGTTTTGGCCAATGGTGATTTTTCCCTGTTGGCAATTGGTATTGCTGCAGCAGCTTCTAACTCGGTCTTCAAACCCATTCTCAATGGCTCCACCGCCATCACAAACTGCTCACGACTCATGGTGCCATCCCGTACTCGATGCCACCATCGTGCGTAACCTACGTTCTCGACGCAATAGAGCTTCACCAATTTGTTTCGACACACCAGTGCGTTCGGCCATAGCCGTCAAATCCCGCTTCAGATGAGCCCAACATACTTGACGATGCATCACCTCCAACCAGTTGTAAGCACTGTAACGGTCTGAGATTAAAATACCTTTGAAGTCTTCTCCGAGTAATGCTTTGGCTGTTGCTTGAGAGCGACTCAAGACCACCGAAAAGACAATCACCAACGGGGTAACTAATACCCACAGCCATCCTTTGGTTTGCCTGGGATTGAGTCCATCACCATTGCCTTGGCTAAAGCTGGTTTCATCACTATGAACAAACGCCTGGCCTTGAACATACTGCTGAGCTTGTTCCACAGGACTTGCGACCGCCTCACTCACCTGGTGACGAATACGATTGATGCTCCCACGGGAAAGCTCAACACTAAACAAAGTAGCAAGTAAGGACTTCACCATTCGGTGACTTTGGCGATGTTCTACACTCAACCAAGCCACTACTGCCGCTAATCGGTCTCCATAGCCGGTTGATGGTACCTCGGCAGGGAGTGGTGCACGGTTCTTCCTACCGCAGCAACTACACTCCAACTGATGCAGTTGATGTTCAATCACATAGGCCGATAGCGGCGGAATATCAACGATTTGATGACGTAATGGGTGCTCGTCTAAGCCGCTCAACTGCTCTCCACAATGCTGACAAATATCTGGTACATGGGAATGAACTTCGCTACAGGCTTCGAGGGGATAGAGCTTTGGTGTTTTCAGGGATGAGGCATCACTGCTAGACTTTTTCTTTTTCTTTTTCTTTTTCTTTTTGAGAGTCTGAGGGTTTGACAAATCTTGCTGACCAAAACCGTCACTTGAGGGGGGACGAGATGAATTTTGTGAATTTTGCTTG
>NZ_JAAHHX010000198.1:0-3289 GCF_010672065.1 Moorena sp. SIO4A1
CCCCATGCCTATTGCCATGACGTTGGGTTTAGGTTCCGCCACCTTTGGAGTTAAACTAGCCAGCATCGAGAACATTAACGGTCAAGCTATAACTGTAGCTAACAAATACAAAGGTAAAATTAACGGTCCCGCCGATTTCAAAGGCTTCACCATCGGTGTACCTTTTCCTTACTCCATGCACAACCTCTTAATGCGTTACTACCTGGCCACTGGGGGAGTTGATCCCGATAAAGATGTAAAAATTCGCCCTGTTCCTCCACCAGATAGTATTGCTCAGTTGGTTGCAGGGGATATCGATGCTTACTTGATGCCCGATCCCTTTAACCAAAGGGCTGTCTATGAAGAGGCTGGATTTATCCACAAGCTTACCAAGGAGTTATGGGAAGGACACCCCTGTTGTGCCTTTGCTGCAAGCGATGCTTGGATTGAGGAAAACCCCAACACTTTCCGCTCCCTCAATAAAGCAATTATCGAAGCTGCCGGTTATGCCCGTAACCCAGCCAATCGTCCAGAAATTGCCAAAGCCATCTCCGAAAGAGCCTTTTTGAACCAGCCGGTGGAAGTGGTGGAAGCTGTACTAACGGGTAACTTTGAAGATGGTCAAGGTAACACCAAAGCTGTACCAGACAGAATTGATTTTGATCCCTATCCTTGGCAGAGCTTTGCGAATTGGATTTCTTCTCAGTTAGTGCGTTGGGATTTGCAAGGAGATGGAAAAGTTAAATCAGCAATCACCTCGGAAAATTATGATCAAGTGGGTAAAGAAATTTTTCTGACAGATTTAGCTAGGGAATTGGCTCAGGAAGTGGGACAAACTCCACCTACAGAAATTTACCGTACAGAAACCTTGGAATTTGACACCTTTGATCCAGCTAAACCCCAAGAGTATGTGGATGAACAAATTAAAAAATACGGTTTCTAAGAGGTTGTCTGAGAAGTCTCATTTGCTACATCCAAGCCCCCGTTGGTCCCCCAATTCTGGGGGACTTTTACAAGCAAAATGACTCTTGTTCCCCCCAAAGTTGGGGGGTTAGGGGGGCAAAAGTCAGTAGAAAAAAACTTTTCAGATCTCCTCTAAAGGTAAGCATATGCGCGTAGCGCTTAAGCTTACGAAACCAATCTCTTTGCAGATAAAAGCAATTACAACATGACATCAATACCCAAAAACGTAACTCACAAAAAACAAAAACTCACAATCTTTGAAAATGAAAACTTCAGAGCTCTGTTGCTATTTATCCTTTCCTTAGGCATATTTTTACTGTTTTGGGAATTAGGCGCAAAGATGAAGATTTTTGCTAAGGGCATGCCCACTGCTTCCCTAACCATTAAGGAATTATGGTATTGGGTAACCCATCCATTTTATGACAATGGACCTAATGATTTGGGTATTGGTTGGAATTTGTTGATTAGCCTGCGGAGAGTAGCCATTGGCTACACGTTAGCCTCAATCATTGCTGTGCCTTTGGGAATCTTGGTAGGTATTTCCAAAATTGCCTTTAAAGCCTTTAATCCCTACTTCCAGCTTCTTAAACCGGTTTCTCCCCTGGCTTGGTTACCTTTGGGGCTGTATATATTCCGGAACTCAGAGATGACAGGGATTTTCATTATTACCATTGCGAGTATTTGGCCAACCCTAACTAACACAGCGTTTGGTGTGGCCAATGTTAACCCAGATTACCTTGATGTTTCTAAAATTCTGGGCGCTTCTAAATGGCGCACGATTTTTAAGGTGATTATTCCCGCTGCCCTACCTAACATCATATCTGGTTTGAGAATTAGTATGGGGATTTCTTGGTTGGTGATTGTGGCAGCAGAAATGCTATTGGGTACGGGTTTAGGTTACTTCATTTGGAATGAGTGGAATAACCTTTACATACCCAATATTCTGGTGGCAATTTTTATTATTGGGATTGTGGGCATTGTCCTTGATCAAATATTTGCCTATTTTGAAAAACTGGTTTCTTTCGGTAAAAACTCCTCATGAATAATTATTATGAGTACTTCTTTTTCTTCCAAGGGCCGTAAGGTCATTATAGACGACAATGACAGTGACGCTCAAATTTCATTACGTCATATTTCAAAAACTTTCTTTGGTAAACAGGGTTGGTTTGATAAAATCACTGGCCAATCTTCTGCGGACTTTGTCGCTATCGAAGATATCAATTTAGATATTGAGCACAACACGTTTGTGTCGATTATTGGCCCGTCTGGTTGTGGTAAGTCTACCTTGCTGAATATTATCGCGGGTTTGAGTTCCGCTACCAGTGGCGAAGTGATTATCAATGGGCAACTTGTGACTCAACCAGGACCTGACCGGGGTATGGTTTTTCAAAACTATGCCCTTATGCCTTGGATGACTGTGGAAGGTAATATTAGGTTTGCGGTGGAAACTGTCTATCCTAAAATTTCTGCGAGGGAGCAAAAACGGGTTATTAAGGAAAATATCCAACTAGTGGGTTTAACCGGAGCAGAGAACAAACATCCTCACGAACTATCTGGGGGTATGCGACAACGAGTAGGTATTGCGAGAGCTTTAGCTATTAATCCCCAAATTTTGTTAATGGATGAACCGTTTGGTGCGTTAGATGCTCTGACTAGGGGCTTTTTACAGGATGAAATCGAGCGCATTTGGGAGCAGCAGCGTAAAACTGCCATTATGATTACCCATAGCATTGATGAAGCCCTCCTGTTATCCGATCGGATTGTGATGATGACCAAAGGCCCTGCGGCGCGTATTGATGAGGTGCTTGAAGTGCCTTTCCCCCGTCCGCGCGATCGCACTACGGTTGAGCATCATCCTGCCTATATGGAACTGAAACAGGAAATGGAAAACCATCTATATCGGGAAACTAGAGCGGTAGAAGAAGCAAGAATTCACTAAAAATTCTTCTATTAGTGTAAAGTAAGCATTCGGGAGCATGTCAACTTTGTAATTAGGTACATAGATCCCCCCTAACCCCCCTTAAAAAAGGGGGGAATTAGATTGAAAAGTCCCCCTTATTAAGGGGGATAATGGGGGATCTCAATCAGGGGTTAACAAAATTGACATGCACCCTAAGCATTCAGCCGTCAGCGGTCAGCCGTCAGCCTTTAGCCTTCAGCCTTTAGCCTTCAGCCGTAGCCCATAAACTGATAGCTGATAGCTGAATGCTGAATGCTTACAGTGTAAAATACCAAAGATCGAAAATCAGGAGACATCAATTATTATGGCAATTGCAGAAATTACTAAACAGTTGTTAGCCGCAAAAAAAGAAAAAGGACTCACCTTTGAAGATTTGGAAAAAGTTGT
>NZ_JAAHHX010000199.1:0-3287 GCF_010672065.1 Moorena sp. SIO4A1
TTGTTGGTGGTTTAGCGAGTCTGGTTCCCGAACGTCGTGCTGACATTAGCGCCATTGGCTGGAAAGCTCTCTGGGCAGCAACTTTAGCTACATACATGACTGGCTGTATTGCTGGTGTGTTTGATTTCGGCAACCCAGCAATTTTGGGAAAATAGTCTGAAGTCAGCAAATGTGAAGTCTAAATTCTAGTGCGGCTCGTTCTAGCTAGGAGCCTCCCGAAACGGGAGGGGTATAAGCTAGGGGACTCGCGAGGTAAAATACCTCAAAAAGTTCTAACTGTCCTTCGGATGCAGGTGCAAACCCTGCCCTTTAGGAGATAAGTGACTCCCTACCTTGGCCACACCGAGCGGGCGGCAACTCCGCAGAGTGAAGCTGGCACCAGGGCGCAACCAGAACCAAAGCAGATAGGTATCACTGGCGCTAACGGGGAGACGACATGGGTAAAACTAGTCCTAGAAAAGTGTCTAATAGACAAGCCACAATCTGAGCTGCAACAGTGTGCGACTTTATCCTTTCATTCTCACAACATCATTAGAATAATAGTTGTAATCTCCGAGAAGAGGATAGGCAAATTGGTTAGAAGTTACCGCAAGAATAGTGGAGCCTTTATAGTTAGTCGGCTATGGGTAAAAGGGTTAAAAATTTTGTAGTAAGGCTCCACTATTCTAAGGTTTCATCTCCGGACTGCCCTAAATCGTCAAAACAATCTGATAGATGGAACGAGTAAAAACGACAGCAAAAATGGGTCTGAGGAAAGGTCGAAACCTCGGTAAGTTATGCCAAACTTAATCCCCACTGTCGGGTAGGATGCCACCGGAAACTGGTGGCGGGTATCCAGAATACACGAAACTAATGAAGAGCATGGGTAGACACATGTCAAGACATAGTGACCTTTGGAAAAGCCAAAAGTGGAAGCAACTCCGCCGGAATCTTTTCCGCCTACAAAAGCGAGTGTACAAAGCAATTAGAGATGGTGACCTGAGGAAGGCACGGTCTTTGCAGAAACTGATTCTGAAATCCCGTTCAGCACAACTGCTGGCTGTCCGTCAAGTGACACAGCTCAATCAAGGAAAGAGAACTGCCGGAGTAGATGGGAAATCCTCCCTAACCTACAAAGAAAGGTTCGAGGTATTTGAAAAACTAGGCTCCAATGCGAAAAACTGGACGCACCAAGGGTTGAGAGAAATCCCAATACCTAAGAAAAATGGGAGTACGAGAATGCTGAAAGTACCGACCATCCAAGACAGAGCATGGCAATGTTTAGCCAAATATGCCTTGGAACCAGCCCATGAGGCGACGTTCAGTGCCTTCAGCTATGGATTCAGAACAGGCAGATGTGCTCAAGATGCACAAAAAATGCTATTTCAGAATCTAAATTCTGGCAACAACGGCATCAATAAAAGGATAATCGAGCTAGACATTAAGAAGTGCTTTGACCGCATCTCCCACAATTCCATCATGGATAGGTTGATAGCTCCTGCGGGTCTGAAAATGGGGATATTCAGATGCCTAAAAGCAGGTATCAATCCGGAATTTCCTGAACAAGGAACGCCCCAAGGTGGTGTGGTCAGTCCACTCTTAGCCAACATTGCACTTGACGGAATAGAGGAAATTAACAAAAAGGTCAGAAGCATTCGATATGCAGATGACATGGTGATTATTCTCAAGCCAAACGACAACGCTGAAAAGATTCTAGAAAAAGTGAGGAACTTCTTAGCCCAACGTGGATTGGAAGTAAACCAAGAGAAGACCAAGCTAACCAAAACGACAGACGGATTTGACTTCCTGGGTTGGAAATTCCGAGTCCAGAGAAACGGAAAATTTCGATGTATTCCCTCAGAGGAAAACCATCGTAATATCCGGAAGAAGATTAAAGCCGTGGTGAATAGCTCGAATTATGGTGCTGAAGTCAAAGCCCAAAAATTAGCCCCAATCGTGCGTGGATGGAGGAACTACCACAAAAGCTGTGATATGAGCAGTTCCCGAGATAGTTTATGGTTTATGGCAAAAACCGCAAACCGGAAATTCCGCAAGGAAAAGAAAGTGAATCGGTACAAAGCCACCGAACTATGCAAGAAAGGCTTTCCAGCAGTTGGGTACGAACAAAATCAACACGTCAACGTTAGAGGGACTAAGTCCCCGTATGATGGAGACTTAGTCTACTGGAGTATGCGGAACTCCGTACTATACGATGATGCTACCGCTAAAGCTTTGAAAAGGCAAAACCATTCTTGTGGACATTGTGGATACAAGTTCTTAAGCGACGAATCTGTACACCTCCATCACGTCGATGGAAACCACGACAATTGGAAGCAAAAGAACCTAATGGCAGTACATCAAAGCTGCCACCAGATGATTCATTGGAGCAAGCCGAAAGGCAAGCCGAAAGGTTGAGGATACCTAAGAGCTGGGTGCGGTGAAAGTCGCACGCCCAGTTCGGAAGCGGAGGTGCCCTGGGTAATACCAGGCATCGACCGTAACAATTCTAAATTCTAAATTCCCTACTCCCTCGTTAACGCTTCACAAAGAACCTGATCATACTGTTTAGCAATCACTTCAGGAGTAAAATTCTCTAATAAATACTCACGACCAGCCTGACCTAGGGACTTGACTAACGGCTGATTAGCGGCCAGAGAGCGGATATAGTCAGCCAGACCTTGGCTGTCTCCATTCACGAAGCTGGCACCGCACTTAGCCTTGGCGATCAGCTCAGTTAAGTATGCCTCCGGAGAGCAAATCACCGTCACCGGAACCCCAGCCGCTAACGCGGAGTAGAGTTTGCTAGGAGCCACTAAGGTTTCCATACCAGGCATCACACTCACTAAGGAGAGATCGCAAGCGGTTAAGGAGTAGGGCAGCACCTCTTTGTCTTGGTAGGGCAAAAACATAAAATTAGTTAAGCCTAAGCGCTTCACGTCCTCTATTAAGGCTTCTCGCTTCGCGCCACTACCAATACAGACAAACTGAATCGGTTCGTCTTTCAGTAATTTAGCAGTCTCAAGAATCGTGTCGATATCATGGCAGCGCCCCATATTACCAGAGTAAAGCACCGTAAACTTATTTACTAAGTTGTGCTTCTGGGCAAACCAGTTATCTGGCTTGGGCAGTGGTACAATCACATCTGGGTTAGCCCAACTGTGAATCACCGCCACCTTGTTAGCTAGTTTAGGACAAGTATTTATCACTCGTTGCTTCATGGCTGAACTGAGGACAATAATTGCCTCCGCTTTACGCCAAACCCGACGATTAAGACCTCTCCAAAATCGAGCTAAGGGATGATTGTGACC